>JBEKAD010000413.1:0-5300 GCA_050018435.1 Terriglobia bacterium | reverse complement strand
GTACCATGGTGGCGCCCTCCTCGGTGGCGATCAGAGATGTCAGAGCAACATCATTCTGAATCCGCTACCGCAGGAGGGCAACTGTTGACTTTCTACAAACACCTATTTTGGACAAGAGTGACATTATGTCGCCCGCTTTGCGGGCTGAATGATGTAATTCGTCCCCCCGACTTGAGGCGCCACCCCACGATTTCAGGATGATCGCCACGCGGAAACCTGCCCCAGCCCTTTTTGTTTCTTTCCCTGTCCTATGCAGTCACTTGGACGTGTCGGCAAACCTCGGATGTGGTCTGCGTGTCATCTCTGACGGTCAAGCCTGGATGACGGGCCACTCGGAAGCTATTCCCGTCCAGAAGTCCCCTGTGGGAAGTGTGGAATTCCTAGGTTCCGGACCGATAGATCCCCCCTAACGGCGTGGGGTAGAGCGGAGTTACTGAACTCCCGGATTGTCACCTATCCTGAAACAACTTCTTACTGGGGCCTCAATCTCTGATTACCTAATTCCTGAAGAGCGTCTTTGCCGTAACCAAGGGAACATCTGAACCTGAACCACTACCGGAGGCCGAACGCCGTTCGGCCCTACAGCGGCCCACGAATCCCTAACCCCGAATCCCTAACCCCGAATCCCTAACCCCGAATCCCTAATCCCGAGTCCCGAGCCCCGAATCCCGAGCTGCGTGTTATGATTGAAGATTCAGGAAAGGCCGGAATTTGATGTCCAAAGTTCGAGTTCGTTTTGCCCCCAGCCCCACCGGCTACGTCCACGTGGGAAATGCCCGGACAGCCCTTTTCAATTGGCTGTTCGCGCGCCATAACGGAGGCGTTTACGTCCTGCGCATCGAAGACACTGACGCGGAGCGTTCGACGCCGGAATACGAACGGCAGTTGCTCGATGACCTGCGCTGGTTCGGGCTCGACTGGGACGAAGGCCCCGACAAGGGCGGACCGTTTGGGCCCTACCGCCAGTCGGAGCGCCGCGCGATTTATGCTCAGTACGCGGAGAAATTGATCGGGCAGGGCGACGCCTACTATTGCTTCTGCTCGGCGGAGCAACTGGAAGCTGAACGGCAGGAGGCGCTCAGGGCCGGCCATCAGCCGCGCTACTCGGGGCGCTGCCGGAAACTTGCTCCTCAGGAGGTCTCGCGCCGCAAGGCGGCGGGTGAGCCCGCGGCGGTGCGCCTGAAGATCGTGGAAAGCAGTTTTTTTTGGAATGACCGGGTGCACGGACCCACCACCATTTCCAGTGAGGTCATCGGCGATCCCATCCTGGTGCGCTCGGAGGGCCTGCCCGCTTACAATTACGCCGTGGTGATTGACGACCACCTGATGGAAATCACCCAGGTGATTCGCGGCGACGATCACATATCGAACACGCCGCGCCAGCTTGCCGTATATCGCGCGCTGGGTTGGGAGCCCCCGGAGTTCGCGCATCTCTCCACCATCCTGGGAGCCGACCGCACGCGCCTTTCCAAGCGGCACGGGGCAACTTCCATGGAAAGTTTTCGGGAGATGGGGATTCTTCCCGAAGCGTTGCGGAACTACCTGGCGTTGCTGGGGTGGTCGCCCGCGGATGGAAAAACGGAAATCCTGAGCCCGGAGGAATTGGTCAAGCAATTCTCCCTCGACCACATTACCAAGAGCCCGGCTGTGTTCGATAACGACAAGCTCAACTGGTTGAACCGGCACTATATGAAAGAGTGCGCACCGCGGCGTTTGGCGGAGCTGGCGGCGCCTGTCTTGCAAGTTGCCGGCCAATCAGGCGCGGAACTCGGGCCCGATGTTCTGACGTGGATCGAACGTGTGCTCGACGCCGTGCTCAAGAACATCAGTTTACTGTCGCAGCTTCCCGAGGCGGGAAGGATGATTTTCGAGTTTGACGCGCAACGGGCCCTGGCCGCGCCGGAGTTTCAGGAACTGCTCGCGAATCCAGCCGCCCTCGAAGTGCTAAAGGCGTTCATCCCGAAGGTCCTGGCAGAGAGAGCGCTGACCTACGAACAGTTTCGCGAGATCACCAAGGCTGTGCAGAAAGAGACAGGAAAGAAGGGGAAAGATCTGTACCATCCTATTCGCATGGCGGTGACCGGCGCGGGTTCCGGACCGGAACTGGAAAAACTGATTCCCATCTACGAGGAAGGCGCGAAATTGCCGTTGGCGCAGCACGTGAAAAGTGTGGCCGAGCGCCTGAGGGAATTTTCCGAGGCGGCGAAAATTGGATAGCGAATCGTTTGTGTGAAAGGAAACCAGCCCTCTCCCCTGGGGAGAGGGTGTCGGCCTTGTGCCGACAGGTGAGGGGTTACTTCGCCCCGCGCATCCCCGCTCAACGAGTTCGGGAACTCCGCTGGGTGAAGCGGTGAGAACGTGAGGAGCATCAAGGACGCTTCGAGGGAAGTGACCCCTCACCCCCCTCCTCCGTCGGGCACCCTCTCCCCAAGGGAGAGGGAACAAATCAATTTCACCGCCCTGTCCCGAGGGCAGAGGGCTGTTATCTCATGTGTATACGCGCGTTCGAAGGGGATCGAACCGTTTACTGTAGGAGCATTTGATTGTCCCAGCGGGAAAGTGGAGATCACCTGGAGGTCGTTTACGGCATCCATCCGGTGCGGGAGGTGGTGCGCACCCGGCCGGTGGATTTTGTGATGATCACGCAGGGCTACCACAATCCGCGCGTGCAGGAGATTGTGGACGCCTGCCGCGCCGCGGGAATCTCTCTGCGCTTCTCCCCTCGCCCGGCGGTGGAGCGCGCGGCCGGCACTCCCCAGCACCAAAACGTGGTGGCAGTGTGCACGCCGAAAGCCTATGATGATATTTCCGACCTCGTTGCCCAAACCGAGCGTCCCCTGCTGGTGGCCTTGGATGGTGTGGAAGACCCGGCAAATCTGGGGGCGATCATTCGTACGGTAGTGGCGACGGGCGCGCGCGGCGTCGTCATCCCGGAGCGTCGTGCGGCGGGGCTTTCGCCAGCAGTGGCACGGGCGGCGGCAGGCGCTTTGGAGCACACCAAGGTGGCGCGCGTCCCGAATCTGGTCCGAGCCTTGATGGACTTGAAACGCCACAACCTTTGGGTGTATGGATTTGAAGCGGATGCGCCGAAGTCTTACACCGAGCTTGATTATTCCCAAGGGTGCGTGCTGGTGCTGGGCGGCGAAGGGCGTGGCCTCCATCGGCTGGTGCGCGAGGCCTGCGATGAACGGGCACACATCCCCCTGCGGGGTCCGGTGAGTTCTCTGAACGTGTCCGTGGCGGCCGGTGTAGTGCTCTACGAGGCCGTGAGGCAACGGGTTCGAGAAGCCGGGTAGCGCAGGGCTCGCTCTTCAGCCCTGCGGCTTTTCGATTGGGTCCAGGAGAGCCGCAGGGCCGAACCGCGGGCCCTGCGCTACACGCTCCCCTGCAACCGGAGTTGACTGGCGGTCATCCAACAGGAAGGGAACTTTGGGAGGTCGTTCATGAATTGGAAATGGCTGCACTGCTTCTTTTGCCATGCAGCGTCCCTCGCGCTGTGGGTGGCGCTCGCTGACCAGGCGCTGCCGCCGGCCGTCTGGGCGCAGGAAGGCGCTGCGGGCAAGAGCCCTGAGCAAGCCGCCCCGAAAAAGGATTCCCCCGATCAGACGCAGGGGGCTGGCGAGTTTGTAATAATAAGTAACCCTTTGTTGGTGACGACCCCAGTGACGGTCTTCGACTCGGGCGGCCAATTCGTGTACGACCTCGAAAAGAATGAGTTCAAGGTCTACGACAATGGTGAACTACAGGACATCAAGCAGTTTGACTCGGAGATACGCCGTTTGTCTTTGGTGATTGTGGTAGAAACGAATGACACCACTGCGCCCTTTCTGGATTCTGTCCGCCCGCTGGGCTCGATGTTTTCCGAGATGGTGATGGGGCCGCAAGGGGAGGTGGCCGTGCTCACCTACAGTGACCGCGTGGACCTGGCCCAGGACTTTACCCCCAATGGCGACAAGTTGGATACGGTGCTCCGCGGGCTCCACGGGCGCGGCGGCGGGATGCATTTGGACGATGCGCTGGCGCGCTCTCTCTCCATGCTCGACCACCGGCCGAAAGGGGATCGGAAAGTGGCCATTATCTTTTCCGATGGATACAACATCGGAAGCCAGATGAGCCGAAGCGAAATCGTTAAGCGGGCGATGAATTCCGACATAACCCTCTATGGGTTGGGCTTCAGCCCGGTGAAGGGTTTGTGGGCGAGGCCCGAGAAGGATCCCCCTCCGGATTTGGTGAGTGAAAGTGTCGCGCGGTCCATGCCTCCGAACTCGGCCCCCACACCCACCAATAGTTCGAACCTCTACGACACGCCGATTCCGATTGTGGCGATTCTGCTGGGTCTGGGCGAAGAAGCGAAAAAGCCGATTTTCAAGAGTTCATTGCAATACTTCACGCGTTACTCGGGGGGCGAATACTTTCAAAAGTGGGGGAAAGATACGGTGCAGGAGGCGCTCAACCGCATCGCTACGGACATCCACAGCCAGTACGAACTGGCATATGCTCCCGGCAAGCCCATCCAGCCGGGGTTCCACAAAATCGAAGTGCAAGTGCGGCGCCCGGGAGCGAAAGTTCGAGCCCGCGCCGGTTGGTTCTACCAAGGTGAACCGCCGCGCGGCGTGCCAGTTAAGTGAGGTACGCGAGGCGTCTAAGGTGGGGACGCCTTAATCGAATTCACCGAAGCTTCGGAATTCCTGAACGCTCTTGCCGGATTGCAGTTCGATTTCCGCAAAATAGGGACGCATATCATTTTCGTTGACGCGCAGGACTACGGCGCGCAACTTCCCCTGTTCATTGCAGACTACCGTAAAGTACTTGTTGTCTCTCACCCTGGTGAGCTGAGGTTTTATCTTCCACGGAATTTTCATGGCCAAGACTTCCGCGCTCACGTCGGGCCGATATTGCATCAAGGTGATCGAGGAAAAGGGTAAGCTGAAAGTCCCTGACGGGCATTTGAATGTGAACCCTTCCTTGAGCACTTCCAGCTTTCCCGCACATCCTTTCTCGATATTTTCCGTCCCGGCCTGGTACTGAAATGGCGGCTCCTCAGTTTTCTTGTGTTTGCCGTAGCTTGAACTGATCGGCAGGAGCAGCGCCATCAGCAGGCTGATTGAAATCGCGATGCATTTGGTAATGCGGTGCGGCATCATCATAAGATCCCCGAATCCTTGGTGGTTGGGCGCCACTTTTCGGCGCCAGAGACGAGTTTACTCCGAGAAGCGCTGCGCGGGAAACAAGCTTGTAGCCCGGATATCTCACCACGGGTTCGGAAGGGCGGGGCTTTAGCCCCGCCATGCAAGGCCTTC
>JBEKAD010000412.1:0-5302 GCA_050018435.1 Terriglobia bacterium | reverse complement strand
GCTGGGAGTTAACACCGCGCTAAAATGGCGGCAAGGCCAGGATGGACTGGTCATCCAGATTCCCGATGCCATCGCCCAGAACAAGCCTTGCGAACAAGCCTTTGCCTTTAGAATCGAAGCACAGCCGCATCGCGAGACGTATGAATAATAGGGGGCCCCGTGCAGGTGACGCCACGCGGCCAGCTCGATCACGCACCGAGCGCCGCTTGGCCGTGGGTGGCCAAGGTTCACTCGTAGCGGCCGTATTCGCGGCCCGCCTCGGCAAGCGCGTGCATATTTTCGTAGGGCAGGCCGTCGAAGGGAAAATCGGTGGTGCTGAGAATCCAGTTCCCACGGGCTTTCACCCGCTCCACCACCTCGCGGACGCGCTGTTTAACCTGGTCAGGCGTGGCGCTACGCAGGAATTCGACCTGGTCAATGTTACCTCGCAGGGCCATGCTTGGTCGAATAATGCGCAACACGTCGTCGAGGATAACGTCGCCGAAGGGGGGACCGGTCAGGTAACCCCACACATCGATATCCATGTCGTTATAGAGGTGCATGATCTTCGCCGCGTCACCACAGTTGTGATAAACGACGTACGCCCCCGCCGCGTGGATTTCGCGCGCCATCTGGTTCTCATAATCCCTGACGTAGCGCTGGAAATACTCGGGCCCGACACAACTGGTGGCCATGTTGCCGCCAATTTCGATGCAGTCCGCCCCGGCCTTAATGACCTCGCGGAGCAGCGTCATTTGCCAATTCAAAAGAAACTGGATCATCGCCCGGTAAAGCCCCTCATCCGTTAAGGGGTCCATCATCACATCCTCAAGTTTGCGGAGCTGAGCCAGGGTGTTGAAGGCCCCGTGCGTGCAGGGGTTCACCAGACCCTTGTCCCCAACAGCTTTCCGGGCTCCGCGCATCAGGTCGCAATCCATGAACTGAGCCGGGGGAACATACTTGGCAAAAATTTCGAAATCCCGCCGCGTCTCAATTAAATACTTTTCCATCGCGAGCACCACCATATGCGGGGAACTGCGATTGAAATTCATCACCTGTCGAAGTTCGCCCTCCGGTGTGCGAACCGTGGTGATGCGATGTTGTTTGTCCCGGTCGCCCTCGCGCGTCACGGTCACTTCCCAGTTCTCAGCCGAGGAGGGAATGTAGCGATCCCCGATGTGTCCCAGGGTGAACAACACCTCGAACCCGAAGAAATCATGATAGGCGACGAACTTCTCCGCCAGATCAAAGTCCGGCGGACACATATACGAGTCGATCTCGGGTTTATAACGAAACATCTCATAGATATTGTTGTGGGCGATGAAAGGTGAGACGGGCATCCGGTCCGTCCGTTCACCCCGGAACGTCGCAGTCAAAAGCTCTCTGCCGTTCATGGCGAGCATCCTTTCAGGGGCTTAGGGAATCTCTGCGTATCTCGCATTGGTTCGGTTGTGGAGCGGGGCCGGGCTCTTTGTGTTCCGTTTCAGGGGTTATTCCGGGCTGTTCTCAGCCAATCACCAGGTTTTGCGGGCGCCTGAAGCAAGAAATCTCGTAAACCCAAATGCGAGCTTTATCGTACAGTCCGGCTAACCGTTCTTTCCGATTCCTGCCTTTGTCCCAAGGTTGGAGATGGGAATCCAATTCACAAAAGGAGATCTCGTCCGCACCATCAGCCAGCAACCGTTCCCCTCGAACAAGTATCGCGGCCAAAATGGCTTGGTCAAAAGGTTGAAGGTCTAGTTTCAGATAGGAAAGATCAGCACAGCGCTCAAGCATCTCTTGGCTCAGATTGAAGATTTCCATTCCGACTGCCGCCTTCAAGTTGCCGAACGCGTCATCGAGTTGGTCAAGATCAGCTTTTTCGCGGCCTTCCATCCGGTCCAGTACGCGCCGGGTGGCTTCATCTTCCGCAGCATCCACTGCACCGGTATCTCGCGCCCACGATAGAAACTGGCGTACTCGATCTGCTTCGTTTCTGGATTGAAAGCGTTCGAAGATCGGCCGTCTTGCTTCCGCAATACAAATGACCGGCAGATACAGCTTGATCTCTCCGTTTGCGGCACGGTCAAGCAGTTTTAAGGCTGCCGGAGATCTGTGGTGGGCGGGGGCGGCGTACGCTACAACCCAATTGGTTTCGACGAAGACACGGCGCATTTAATCGGATTCAACCCTCACTTCGCGAGGTCCACCAGCTCGTACAATTCCCTGAAGCAATGCCGGTACGACGTAATCTACTAAAGCTTCTCTTGTTTCCTCGGGAATTTCCTTAGCGTCATCAAACGGTGAGCTGCGAAGTCGCTCCAGCCACGATTGCACGTTTTCCTCGAAACGTAACGCGAGGTCTGTGTTCCGAGTTGACGGTCTGTCGGTTCCGTGATGGGGCGCTTTGAAAACTGCCCAATTCTTTGGAGCAGGGAAAGTACCGACTCGACGGACAGACTGCTCAGAGAGGGCAGTATAGGTATCCCGATAAACCACAATCTCATCCGGCGTAATGAACAGACCGATAGGACAGCGCATTTGGAACATGTATGACTTCAGTTGCGACTCGTCCTGAGAGCGGTCCTGTGATGAGAGTCTCGTCTCAACAATCAACAGCATTCCAGGAGCGTCCTCTGTCGTGACTAGAATATCAGGCGAAAATGGCATGAAAACCTCTCAAACCCTATTATGACAGAAAAAAAGCTCTTGCGCAGTCCATGGGAAGATTTCACCGTGTTGTGACTTGGTGTTTGTATTGTTTGTAAACCCGAACCGGTGTATATTGCAGAGCGGCCAGAAGACTAAGCTGACGTGTGCAGCTTACGCACCAAGCGCGCCAATTCGAGCCCACAGAGATTACGGTGTGAGTCTCACTCTTAGGATGCTCCACGTGCGGACCGGCCATAGCGGTTTCCCTTCCTGACGGCAGGGGCACGACAGTAGGGAAAGAGAGGCCGCTTCCATTCTCCGCTTGACGGCTGCCCAGGGTGGAGATCCACGTGAAAGGATCTCGCATGATCCCCACGGACGCTCTGCCGCAGGAGGCGGCACAAACCTTTCCTCCTCTCGGCAAGAAAATCAAAGCTCTCCTGGTCTGGCCCAAAATTCCCAATTCTTTCTGGGCATTCAGCGGGATGTTGGAATTGCTTCCCGAGAAAGTGGTAATGCCGCCGTTGGGGCTCATCACGGTCGCGGCGCTCTGTCCGCCGGAGTGGACGTTGCGCCTCGTTGATGAGGCAGTGGAGGGCCTGACTGACGACGACCTCCGCTGGGCCGACCTCATCATGGTGGGAGGAATGGAAGTTCAGAAAGCGGGGATGCAGGAGATCTTGGCTCGCGCTCGCCGCCTGGGCCGGCGGACCATCGTGGGCGGCCCCTACGCGAGCAGTGAACCGGAGCGCATGCTGGCGCTCGCGGATCATGTGGTGGTGGGTGAGCCCGACGAGGTGTTTCGAGAGATCACCGCCGACCTGGAAGCGGGAACGGCGAAAAGACACTATGAAATCACCGATAAACCGGACGTCACCCGCACCCCGATTCCGCGGTTCGACCTGCTCAAGCTCGCGAGTTACGCCTCCATGTCGATTCAATTTTCCCGCGGCTGCCCGTTTCAATGCGAATTCTGCGACATCATCATTCTTTACGGACGGAAGCCGCGCACCAAACATCCGCAACAAGTACTGGCAGAACTGGACGTGCTTCTGAGCCTGGGATGGATGAAGCAGTTATTCCTGGTCGACGATAACTTCATCGGCAATCACCATCGCGCCCTGGAGCTGTGCGTGGAATTGGAAAAATGGCAGCAGGCGCATGGATTTCCGGTGATGTTCTACACCGAAGCTTCCATGGATCTGGCCCGAAAAACCGCCCTGATCGATGCCATGGTGAAGGCTAACTTCTTCTACGTTTTCCTCGGCATTGAGAGCCCTTCTAAAGAGTCCTTGCAGGAGACCAAGAAATTCCAGAATCTGGCTGTGGATCCCGTGAGTTGTATACACATTCTCCACGAGAAGGGGTTGTGGGTGACGGGCGGGTTCGTCGTCGGCTTCGACTCCGACACGGAAGATATTTTTGAACGCCAGATTGAATTTATCGAGCGCACTGCCATCCCCTGGGCCTTGCTGAATTCCCTGCACGCGATGCCGCGCACGGCCCTTTACGAACGCATGCAGAAAGAAGGACGCCTGCTGGCAGAGTCCTCGCACTCGAGCGGCGACACCACTCCTCCGAACTTTCGCACCAAAATGGGGCCGGCCGTCCTGCTGCGGGGGCTGGCAAAAACGCTCGCGGCCATTTACGAACCGAAGGCGTTTTACGAGCGCGCCTGGCGGTCGATGCAAAGTTGGAAGATCAGGGAGAATCAGCGGGCCGCCAAGCAGCCGAATGCCGCCACCATCGCGGCCATCGTCGCGCGATCGATTTGGCATCAGGGCCTCAGATCATCCTACCGAAAAACCTATTGGAAATATGCGCTGAGGATCCTCAGCCACTACGCACTGAACCCCCCGAAGATCTGGATGGCCGCAACCCTCATGATCTCCGGCCACCACTTTATTCCCTATGCCCGCGAAGTCGTGGGGAAGATCGAGCGGGAAATTGAAAGAGTCGAGACTCTCCCGGAACTTGTCCCCGCGCCAGCGGGAGATTAGCGCCGTTCCCACTATCCAGGGGATTGATGAAAAACCTTGTAGCGCCGACCTTTAGGTCGGCATTTTGGTGATTGCCGAATTGTGCTGACCTTAAGGTCAGCGCTACGGGAAATCGCAGAGCCCAAGAAAAACAGGGATCTGCGCCAGCCAGCTCGCTTTTTGCACCCCCAGGACGGTCTCGGCGTTGTCCATTCTTGATCCCCGCAGGGGATACATACAATAGCCGGGGGCAACGCCCCCGGAAAACGCGCCCCAAACAAGGTCCGACCCTGAATGGGTCGAATCCGGGTGGCGTCTCGCCGGTCTTGTGTCCTACCGCCCAGGGTAATGCGACCCCTTATAGGTGAAGGTTCAGCGCCGAAGGCGCTGAACCCTTAGCGCCTATAGAAGCCCTTATCGAAGGGCTGGAAAACTTCGCCCGGAAGAGGTAAGAAGAATGACGAAGAACACGCCCCGCCCCGCTACGAATAGTCGACCCCGATTGCTCGACGATTACCTGAAGAGCTTCGAGCGGGGCCGGGCGCTCGGACCGACAACGCATACTCAGATGTCGTCCCGCGAGGACTCTACTATAAGGGCTGCGCAGGTTCCGAGCCAGCGTGTTCTCCCATCTCTTCTCGGAGGACTTGCCATGAACAATTCTTTTTCGGTTGCCCAGCTGATCGTCGCCTGGGTCGGTCTCGACTGGGCCG
>JBEKAD010000411.1:0-5315 GCA_050018435.1 Terriglobia bacterium | reverse complement strand
CGCGCGCGAGCGAGACATTTACTTTCACACCGACGCGGTGCAGTCGGTCGGCAAAATTCCTGTGGATGTGGAAAAACTCGGCGTCGATCTGCTGGCGCTTTCCGCGCACAAGCTGAACGGCCCCAAGGGGGTGGGCGCGCTCTACGTCCGCAAGGGGACGATTCTGCGAACGCTCCTGCACGGCGGGCATCACGAGCGCGACCGGCGTCCGGGCACGGAAAACGTGGCGGGGATCGTCGGGCTGGGAGCCGCGGCGGAAAATGCGCGCATGCACCTGGCAGAAGAGCATCGCCGCGTGGCTGCCCTGCGTGACCGCCTGGAGGCCGGCATTCTCGCCACCGTACCGCGGGTCGCCGTGAACGGCGACCGCACACACAGGTTACCCACCACCACGAATCTGACGTTCGATTATATCGAGGGCGAGGGGTTGGTGATTGCCATGGACCTGCGCGGCATCGCTTGCTCAACGGGCTCGGCGTGCTCGTCAGGGTCGCTCGAGCCTTCGCACGTGCTCTCGGCCATCGGGCTCAAACCCGAGCGGGCGCGCGCCAGCATCCGCTTCAGCCTGGGCCGCTTCAATACGGAGGAGGATGTGGACGCCGCGCTCAGAATCCTGCCTGGAGTGGTGGAACAACTGCGCGCGGTGTCGCCGCACTATCGAAGTCCAGTGACGAGTGACAAGTGAGGAAATTGCCGATTTTCGATTGACGATTGACGATTGGGAAAAACCCGCAATCGACAATCGGCAATCGTCAATCGGCAATTCTGGAGTATCGATAGCAATGAACATCGCGATAGCAATGAGCGGCGGGGTCGATAGCTCGACGGCCGCTGCTCTGCTTGCGGAAAACAATTCGACGAACCCTTCCGGCTCATCGCCGCAGGTGGTGGGGCTGACCATGCAGCTTTGGAACCAGCGCCGCCTGCCGCAATTGCTGGGCGAGGAGGCGGGCGAGGGGGGCCACGCCAGCGGGCGCTGCTGCTCGCTTGATGACGTCTACGACGCGCGCGCCGTGGCCAACTTCCTCGGCATACCCTACTACATCATCAACCTCGAAAAGCAGTTTGAAGCTACCGTGGTACGGCCCTTCGTGGAGGGCTATCTGGCCGGCGAGACTCCCATCCCGTGCAGCCTTTGCAATACCGAGATCAAGTTCGCGCAGTTCCTCAGCACGGCGCGGCAGATCGGCGCGGAGCGCATCGCCACTGGCCATTACGCGCGTATCGGTCGCGATCAAAAAACCGGCCGTTACCAACTCCTGCGGGGCGTCGATCGTTCGAAGGATCAGGCCTACTTCCTCTTTGGACTGACGCAGGAGCAGTTGGCGCACGCCGAGTTTCCCCTGGGAGGAATGACCAAGCAGGAAGTGCGCGCCCTCGCTCGCGTCCGGCGACTGCCCGTGGCGGAGAAGCCGGATAGCCAGGAGATTTGCTTTGTGCCCACGGGAAGCTATCGCCAGTTCATTGACGCATACTTGGCCGAGCAGCAGCGCCAACCGGAATCGTCGGCGGGCGAGGTGGTCTCCACGAACGGGCGCGTTCTGGGCGAACACCGGGGCATTCAAAACTTCACCGTGGGCCAGCGCAAAGGATTGGGCATGGCGGTGGGCACGCCGCTCTACGTGATTGCGCTCGACCCGGCCAAGAACCGCGTGGTGGTGGGAGAGGACCGCGACCTTTTCCGCAGGCGCTTCCGGGTGCGCGAGGTGAATTGGATCCGCCCGCTGGCGACGGGCGACGCCGTGGAAGCGCACGTGAAGATTCGCCACAACCATCCCGGGGCCGCTGCGCGCGTGGAAGCCCGTGCGGGCTGCGAAGCCTTCGTGGATTTTCTCGAGCCGCAGCGCGCCATTACGCCCGGCCAAGCCGCCGTGTTCTATGATCGTGATGAGGTGGTGGGTGGCGGGTGGATATCGCAGGTCCCTTGAAAACAGTGGTTATGTGCTAATCACTATACACTAGCCACTAACCACTGCTCTACTGGCGATGCACGCTTCCGAGCAGGGAATTGAAATCATTCTCGGCCGCCGCTACGGTGTTGAGCGGACCGGTGAGCTTGAAGAAGACCAGGCCCTCCGGGGCCTCGACGATAGCGCCCCTCATGCGGGAGTTGGGCTTCTTCACCTGCTCCTGAGACATCATTCCACCCGCTCCCAGATAGGTTCCCGACACCGTGAGGATTGTGACCTTCAGCCCCGCGATAACCCGCTTTTCCATTTTCGCCGGTTGGGCCGGGGATTGGCCATCGGGCGAGGTGAATTGATGCGCCCAACGATCGAGGTTTGCCTCCACCGTCCCGCCTTGCCCCGTTCCAAAGAAGTAGACCGCGCATTCCGCGTCTTCCGGATCGCCGGCGATGGCGTGGATGCGGTAGGTGGCAACGCGCATCTGGCGCGCGGGCTCAGCTTCCCAACCCGCGGGGACCGTCCAGGCAACCCCCGCGGCCTGGCTGGGTGTGCTGCTCAGCTCCGGCGGGGAAGCGGGCGCGGTGGGCAGCACCGGCTGTTGCTGGGGAGCGGACTTTTCCGCAACGGGCGCATTTGCCCCTTGCTTGCACGCGGTCAGGCTCGCCAGGGCAGCCAGCAGAGTGAGGGCGCTCATAAGTGAGATATATCTGATTTTGATATACATTTTCTTAGGATCACAGACAGGAAAGGCTTTTCACGGGTGGCGCATACATTGCCTTTGCTGTATGCGCACCATCCACCGACACAACCTCACAGCATCTGAGCCCACCCCCGGTTGCAGCTTTGGTTGAGCGCACACATGAAAGGCAATGTATGCGCCACCCGCGGGGGGAGTACCCTGTGCCGTCGGCCAGCGTGGCGGTTAGATGAAGAGTTGCTCGTCCTGGGTCGCTTCGCTCACGTTGGTCACGCGCCGGCGCGAGAACAGGAACTCCAGGCCGGAACGCACGCCCTTGACCACCGCCGAGACTTCCTGGATGGGGCCGAGCACGCCCCTTTGGACAGCGTTCGCGGTGGTTTCCACTTTCTCCACCAGTTCGGAAACCATCCGGTCCACGCGGACGATCTGTGATCGGCTCTTATCCAGCAACTCGGCGGCCACCTGATCGGCATCGGAGGTGCGGTCGCGAAGGATTTGGCTGATCTCCGCCAGGTTCGCGGTAATGATCCGCAAGGGCTCGCGCGAGTTGTTGACAATCTCCAGGGCCGATTTCGTCAGCGGATCGAGTCGCTGCTTGACGTCGGACCGCACGCTCTCAATTTGCCCGGGAACTTTGCGGATGGCCAGCCAAATCCCCAGCATGGCCCCCGCCTGCATCAGAACCGCGATCGCGACCAGAATCAATGCCACGGTCAGCCCAGTATTTTGCTCCATGGTTCGCTCACATGAGGCTCAGCCGCCTCAGGCGCCTTGCTTCGTTTTAGTCTTTTCTTCCTGGTACGCTTGCTTGCCCGCTTCCAACGCGGCCGAAAGCAGTTCCTTCTGTTTGCTGACCATGTCCTTGCCTTTTTCCACCGCGTCTTCCGCCTGCTTACAGATTTCCTCGGTCTTCGTCACCACGAAGTCTCTGCCCTCTTCCGCCTTCTGCACAATCATGTCCCGGGTTTCCTTTCCGGAACGCGGGGCAAAAAGCAGGGCCATAACTGCACCGATTCCCAAACCGGCCAGGAAAAATCCTACTTTGGATCCACAGTTTTCTTCGCTCATCGCTATCCTCCCCAATGCTAGCGTGCAAAGGTTTCGCGCGCCGCTTGCTTGCCTGACTCCAAGACATCTGCCAGACGTGCTTTTTGCTTGTTCACCAGGTCCTTGCCTTGATCAACGAGATCTTCCGCCTGTTTGCGGATCTCACGGCCTTTGGAGGCAACATAATCCTTGCCTTCTTGTGCCTTCTCGGCAATCTGCTTCCTTGTTTCTTCCCCGGACTGGGGTGCAAAGAGCAGGGCAATTGCAGCCCCGATCCCTACCCCGGCCACAAAATACACCACTTTGGGTGCGACATTGCAATTTGCCATGATAGACCTCCATTTCGCAGTCTCTAATCTAGCACTACGAAACGTCTAACACAAGACAATATTCCAATTTTTCTTATAATTATATATTAGACCGTCCAGCCGGATTATATTTTTCACCCCCATTGGCGGACAGATACTCGAACACCCGTTTGGCCTGGGACTGCTTTACCACCTGGGCCAACTCCTCTAAGGAGACCTTCCGCAGTTTGCTTAAGCTTCCAAACTGACTCAGGAGCTTCCGGGCGGTCCTTTCCCCCACGCCGGGGATCTGCAATAGCTCGGTAGTGACCTCGCGTTTGGCACGCCGGGCGCGGTGGAAAGTCACGGCAAAGCGGTGGGCCTCATCCCGGATTTGCTGAATCAGGTGCAGCGCCGGGGAGTGGTGATCGAGCACGACGGGCTCATTCTCCCGCCCGAGTACGTAGAGAATCTCCTCCCGTTTGGCGATGCTGGCGAGCGCTTGGTTGATGATTCCCAACTCTTCCAGGGCCGCCGCTGCCGCATGAAGTTGGCCCACGCCACCGTCGATCAGCACCAGGTCCGGATGGGCCTTCTTCTCCTCCTGCAATCGCCGGTAGCGGCGCCCCACCACTTCCTTCATGCTGGCGAAATCGTCGTTCTGGGGCACGCTCTTGATGATGAACTTCCGGTAGTCGGATTTTTTCATTCTCCCGGCTTCCCACACGACCATGGACGCGACGATATCGGTTCCCTGGCTGTGGGAAACGTCAAAGGCCTCGATGCGGTTCGGCGGTTTGGCAAGGTCCAACGCTTCGCCGAGGCTTTCCAGCACTTCGCGCGCGTGTGGTTTAAGGATGCGGAAGCGCCGCTCAAACGAGTGGCGGGCGTTCCGCGCCACCAATTCCAAGAGCGCGCGCTTGCGCCCGGCCTGCGGAGTAAGAATATGGACGGGGCGCCCGCGCCTTTGCGCGAGCAGCTCCTCCAGGGGTTCGCGATCGTCGAAGTCCACGGGCGCATGAATCTCGCCCGGCAAATACTGCTGGTCCAGGTAGATTTGCTTGAGCAGCGAGGAGAAGAATTCGCGCGGGTTGAATTCTTCCAAGTCCTCCCAGAAGAACTCGCGCCGGTCCAGCACGCGCCCGCCGCGCAGGTGAAAAAGGTTGACGGCCACCAGCGGGCCTTCCTGGTGGAAGCCCAGGATGTCGGCTTCCTCACCGGAGTTCGCCGCCATTTTCTGCCGCTCGCGAAGTTCTTCCACCGTCTGAATCTGGTCGCGATAGCGGGCCGCATCCTCGAACTCCAACAAGTTGGAAGCATCCGCCATGCGGCCGTGCAGGCTGCGCACCAGATCGCTTTCGCGGCCTTCCAGCA
>JBEKAD010000410.1:0-5332 GCA_050018435.1 Terriglobia bacterium | reverse complement strand
TCCTCCTCGATCCAGGCCACCACTTGGTTGCGCGTATGTACGTCACATCCGATAAAATGCTGCATGGCTTCGGCTCCTTTCCCGGCTCGCCTTGGTCGTTGAGCACTTCCAAGTCTACCGGACTGGAGCCGATGCCGTTATTCAATCAGAGTTATCCGGCTCCGAGCCGGATTACTCCGCGGCTCTTCGTCACGCCCATGAATAAGCGTTGGGACGATTATCGTATTGAGTACCGCGGAGTAGTGCGCTGCGCGCACAACCCCGCGCTAAGGATATCTACCACGTCCTGAAGAAGATCATCACTTGTCACAGTAAACTGTCACAGCTTGTCACAGCTCCGGCTGGTAGTATTTCGTGGGGTCGGTGGGCCCTGTCCCCACCTCGCTCGCCAAGCCGTTCTCAACCAATAGCTTCAGATCACGCTGGAGCGTTCTTCTGTTGACTTTCAATTCCCTTTCGCAATCCGCTACCGTGGCTTTGCCGGCATTCAGCAGGAAGGCGAGGAGTGCGAGGGGCCTTTTTTTCAGCCCTTTCTTTCGAGCCGTGGCGAGGACCCGGTCCTGGCGAATAGCGTGTTCGGCTGTGACGTGTACCTCCCGCATTTGAGCGGCCAAGCCTTCGGTGAAGTACTCAAGCCACCCTGTCATGTCCATCGCGTGTTCGCGCACGCTTTGCAGGGCCTGGTAATAGGCGGGCCGGTCCCGGTCGTAGTACTCACTGATCGTGAATAACCTTTTGAAATCGTACCCCGTGTTGTAGAGGCAAAGAGTTGAAAGTAGACGGGCCGTACGTCCATTTCCGTCAACAAAGGGATGAATGTGAACGAGCTGAAAATGGGCAATCCCCGCCACCATGACGGGATTGATTTGTGTCTCCCGTCGCAGCCAGGTGACAAGCTCGGTCATCATCTGGGGGACTTCGAGCGGTGCCGGGGGTGTGTAGATCTTCTCTCCCGTGCGCGAATTGACGATATAGTTTTGAATCCTGCGGTACTCTCCCGGTGACGCCCGGTTGCCGCGCACTCCCTGGACTAGGCGTTGGTGGATTTCACGGATCAGCGCCTCCGTGATGGGGTCGCCGGCCTCCAGGTAATCCGCAACCAGCTCGAAAGCCTTCGTATAGTTCAGGAGTTCTTGCGCGTCTTCGGGTCTTGCCCCCCGAACTTTTTGACCGGCGAGAATGCGTTCCGATTGCCCCAGGGTTAGTTGCGTGCCCTCGATATGCGTCGTATGGTGAGCTTCCAGCACGAGGGCGCGCTTCTGCGTTTTGGAAACCCAGTCTTCTGACAACTTGGCGGCATCCAGAAAGCCGCGCGCCCGCTCGATCCGGGCGAGCGCCGCAGTGATAGCGTGGGTAATCGTAAATCGTGGGGCAAAGATCATGGGCTCTTCCCATACATCATTGCATTAAACCGTCCTGTGAAATATAATTGAAATATACGGGGTGTTCAATGGCGACGCCAACGACGGTTTACCTTAATCCGCAACAACGAAAGCGGCTGTTTCAGCGCGCCCGGCGGCGAAAGTCGAGTTTCTCGGAAGAACTGCGCGAGGCCATTGACCTCTACCTGGATTTCCCGCCCGACATCGACAGGGAAAGCTTGGCAGCCCTGGCCAAAGAGGCCAATGCATCCTTGAATCGGAGCATCGCCAAGCTGGATGCAATGTCTGACCGGGTGAGGACGACAGGAAGAAAACTAGCCGAAATCGACCGAAGGCTCGATGAGCTTACCCAAAACCATATATGACGTACTCAAGGCAGTAATGACGACCGAAAGCAGGCTTGCTCACCTGGACGAGCAGTTGGCGGGTCTGAGCGAAAAGGTCGAGGCCAACGCTTCCCGGTTTGCTGCCGTGATGGAAAACCACGCCGAACGCCTTGCCCGGCTCGAGGGGAAATTCGAACTCTTGGAAAATACCTTCTCTGCCCGCCGTCGCAGGCTCCCTGAAAAATCGTCCTGAATCCTCTCTCGGATGGCGTCTTATCTCCCCACGCCAAAGGTCTGTTCCACCGTATGAAGCTTACCGGCCCGGACATCAGCATCTATCCGCTTGGCGAGCTTGCGCAGGCGTGTGGTGAGATGGCGGTCGGCAAGAATTTCCAGGGTGGCTAAGACCGACTCACGCTCGCGCATCCCCAGCTCGGCGAGATCCTCTCCCTCCAGGTGAAGCTCTACCGCTTCGCGCAAGTTGTGCGTGACTTCATCGAGAGTTTTCCCCTGTGTCACCCCCGGGATTTCCATAAACTCGGCGACATAACCCGATTGTTCACCTGGACGGATAGCGGCTTTGATTGTGCGCCGTAAGGTCATCTCATCTACCTCCATCGCCGGTTAGACGGACATTTACAGTTCTTGCCAGCTTGATCTTCGTCTCGAGCCCGGCCAGCGGGTCAGCCGGTGGAAAGACTCCCAATGATCTTGCGTATTCATACATTGCGTCGCAAAGCTCGAGCGCGCGCTGGGGGTCCAAACGCTCGCGGAGAGGCCCCTGCATTGCAATACCGTAAAATCTTGTTTTTTTAGCAAGATCTTCGTACTATTTGAGGTATTAGGAGAATAAGAACGGTGTGATCGTTTGGTTGCGGCTCCGCCGCGCTGTGCTTCCCATGCTTCCCAGAAAGCTCGGTCCTTGATCATCGGAGGAAGATTAACAGACTCCCGGCACGGCCTCAAGCACGGGTTAGCTGCGGCAAGTGGGGAGATGGCCCTGCCATGATTGTAGGGGCGGTTCGCGAACCGCCCCTACGTCCTAAATCGCAGAGCCGCGCTCTGCACCACCCTGCCTTATTTGTACGCCGGCAATCCGGTCACGCGCTCGCCGATGATGAGGGTGTGGATATTGTGTGTGCCTTCGTAGGTGAAGACCGATTCCAGGTTGCACATATGGCGGAAGATCGGATACTCGTCAGCGACGCCGTTCGCGCCCAGGATGTCGCGGGCGGCGCGGGCCACGTCGAGCGCTATCTTCACGTTGTTGCGCTTGAGCATGGAAACGTGAGCGAAGTCAGCGCGACCCTGGTCTTTCAGGCGGCCCACTTGGATGGCCAGCAACTGCGCCTTGGTGATTTCCGTAATCATGTCGGCAAACTTCGCTTGCACGAGCTGGTGAGTGGCGATGGGCTTGTCGTCAAACTGTTTGCGCACCTTGGCGTATTCCAGCGCCTCGTTGTAGCAGGCCATGGCGGCGCCGATGGCGCCCCAGCCGATGCCGTAGCGCGCCTGGGTCAGGCAGCTCAACGGCGCCTTTAGTCCCTGCGCCTTGGGGAGCATATGGCGCGCCGGCACGCGCACGTCCTCGAGCGCCAACGTTGATGTCACCGACGCGCGCAGCGACCACTTGCCTTTGATGTCCTTGGCGGAGTACCCCGGCGTGCCTTTTTCCACCAGGAATCCCCGGACACCTTCGTCGGTGCGCGCCCACACCAACACCACGTCAGCGATGGTTCCGGAGGTAATCCAAGCTTTCTCTCCGTTCAAAATGTAGTCATCCCCGTCTTTCACTCCGCGCGTCCGCATGCCTCCGGGGTTTGACCCAAAATCCGGTTCTGTCAGTCCAAAGCAGCCGATGGCGTTGCCTTGTTGCAACGCGGGCAGCCAGCGATCCTTCTGCTCGTCGGAGCCGTAGGCATTGATGGGGTACATGACGAGCGCACCCTGCACGCTCACGAAGCTGCGCAAGCCGCTGTCACCGCGTTCGAGTTCCTGCATGATCAGCCCGTACTGGACGTTCGACATCCCCGCGCAGCCGTAACCTTCGAGGTTGGCGCCGTAAAATCCCAACTCCGCCATGACCGGAACCAGGTGCAGCGGGAACTTCCCCTCGCGGTTCCACCCCTCGATATGAGGAATGATCTCCTTCTCCACAAACTCGCGCACCATCTGGCGCACCAGCTTTTCATCGTCATTGAGCAGGGAATCGATCTCCAGATAGTCCACTCCGCGAAAAGCGAACATGGGTTCCTCCTGTGCGCGACTGTAAGGCCGGGCGGCGCTGGGCCGTCGTCCTTTCCCGGGGCCGAGCGCCGTTCGGCCCAACGCAAACCCGAAGGCCCTTCGGCCCTAGCGCCGGGTCTGGCCGAAGGTTCCGCGCATTTTGACAAAGAGCTGGTCGATGGACGCAATCCATCCATCCAGGGTTACCTCCGTGGTGTCCACCACAAGGTCGGCATAGACTTTAGTTGGCTCCACGTAGCGCCGGTGCATCGGCCGGATGGAATCCCGGTATTGCGCCACGGTGGAATCCAATGTCCGGCCGCGTTCATGCACATCTCTCACCAGGCGCCGCATCAGGCGGATGTCGGCGGCGGCCTCGACAAAGATCTTCAGGTCCATCATCGCCCGCAATCGCTCATCCCAGAGTGCCAGGAGCCCTTCGAAAATAATCAGGGGGGCAGGAAGAATCCCCGTGGTTTCCGCGGTTCGGGTGTGGGTGATAAAGCAATATCGTGGTTTGGCGATCGGCCTGCCGGCAACGAGCTGCTCGAAATGCTTCTGAAGGAGTTCGTAATCCAGGGCGGCGGGCTCGTCATAATTGGTCATGATGCGTTGCGCGAGCTGCAAGTGCGATTGGTCACGATAGTAGGAATCCTGGTCCACGACGGCGGCGCCCAGGTCCGAATACTGATGAGCGAGGCGTTGCGCGAGAGTCGATTTTCCGGCTCCCGTCCCGCCTCCGATTCCAATGATAAAGGGGCTGCGAAGTTTTCGTGAGGACATGGTTGCCTGATAAATCGCGGCTGGATGGAAGTAACCGCCGCAGCCAGTCCCGGTGAGCCGGGATCAGCCAGCCAGCATTCTAGTGGGCGGCCGCAGGCGGGTCAAGGAGCCAAACCGTCGGGTGCTGGTGTTATTTGGAATGGGATCCCTTTCGAAACACTGGTCATTCCCGCGAAAGCGGGAATCCAGTCCGTCGGCGGGGCATTTCCAATGGCTTGCGGAGTAGATTCCCGCTTTCGCGGGAATGACTGCACCTGGGAGTGCCCGTGTCTCGCAAATGACACCACTACCAACGGTCGAGTTATCGAATTCCCGCCGCGAAGGTCCTACGCCACAACCGGTTTGGGAATCATCCGGCGGCGGAATATAATCAAATGCCGTATGGACGAACGCACACGGTTGACCGGGATGGTCAAGGCAGCGGGTTGAGCGGCCAAGTTGAGTCCAAGGATTTTGGACTCGGTGCTCGCCCGGTTGCCGAAACAATTCGACCCGAACGTGCTGGTAGGCTTCGACACCGCCGACGACGCGGGAGTGTATCAACTCTCGCCCGAGCTGGCGCTGGTCCAGACTGTGGATTTCTTCACGCCCATCGTGGATGACCCGTACACATTC
>JBEKAD010000409.1:0-6835 GCA_050018435.1 Terriglobia bacterium | reverse complement strand
CTCCCTTCGCAGCGGTAGGGGCCCGCCCTGGCGTGCCCCTGCTCACCTTAGAAGAACCCCTGGCGGAATTCCGCCACGGGATCACCTTTCGCACTATCCAAGGCCGGGTTTATCCCGTCGAGACCCCGCGCGCCATCCGCCATGCCGCCCTGCACTGGTTCGAACTCAAAGCATTGCCGCAAGCCGCCATTTCCCAATTGGCCCGCAAAATCGCGCAAAAGATTGCGTGAAGGCAGCTCCCCTCCCCTGGGGAGGAGTGAGCGTAGCGCCCCGATGCATCGGGGCGGTTCTTCTGTAGGAAAAATCGCGTATCCGAAAGACGGAGTCTGCCCTTGGATCCGGGAGCGTGAATCTAAGAAAGAACCCCCAGTCAGAACTGCGCTGACTATGCCTACCCGCCGAGCCCGAACTTCCACCCTTCCGCCAGGAGAGCCTTCAACCTTCCTTGCGCCGGATCTCCAGCGTGCTGGTGAGGCGGATATCCTGTGAAGAGTCGCCCACGTAGACAGTGTAAACGCCGTCGGCGATATCCCAATTGTCCAAGTCAACGTTCCAGAAGGACAAGGGGTGCGATGCCGACTTGGGATCGATGCTCACCGTCACCCGCTGCGTCTTGCCCGAACCAAGTTCCACTTTTGCCCAGCCAACCAATCGCCTGGGCGGCTCACCGGTGCTGGCAGGAAGACCGAGATACACCTGAGCGACTTCAGCGCCATCCCGCGAACCGCTGTTTCTCAGATCAAAGCTAACCCGAATGCTTTCACTTCCATCCGTCAACTCGGGAGTTACATGGAGACCAGAAAAAGAAAAACTTGTGTAAGAAAGCCCATACCCGAATGGAAACAGCGGCTGGATTTTGTTCGCCTCATACCACTTATAGCCAACTTTAAGGCCTTCAGTGTAGTTGATATCGAAGTACCCTCCCCCGGGAGGCGGCTGTTGGAAGTGAGGGCGTGGTAGTTGCGACTCGCTGTGGGGAAAGGTGATCGGCAGCTTGCCCGAGGGGTCCACAGCACCGAACAGAATGCTGGCAATGGCTTCACCGCCTCGCTGGCCCGGATACCAAGCTTCCAGCACCGCGCTCACACGGTCAAGCCACGGCATAAGCACGGGATCTCCGGTTTCGAGCACGACGATCGTGTGCCGATTGGCAGCGGCGACCTGTTCGATGAGTTGGTCCTGGTTATCAGGAAGGGACAGATTCGGTAAGTCAGCTCCTTCCGCCGTCCATTGGCTGGCAAATACTATAGCGACATCAGACGCCGCAGCCAGCTTGGCGGCCGCCGCGAAGTCCGTGCCGGCATCGTACCTGACCGTGGCGTTCGGCGCCTGGGCCCGAATCGCCTCGAGCGGTGAAGAAGGGTCCCAGATCGGGGGAGCATACAGATCAGAGGAAGCAGCAACGGGGGGCGGAACGGCATTTCCGCCGACGGGGTCAACCTGCGCGGAGCCTCCGCCGGAGAGTACGCCCACATCGGCATGCGACCCGATGACGGCAATCGAGGCGAGGCCTGACGGTCTTAACGGCAGTTGGTCCCCAGTGTTCTTCAGCATGACAATCCCCTGCTCTTCGACGCGCTGAGCTACCAGGGCGTCGGCTTGGGCTTCAATAGGCTTGACCACCGGCGGGTTGTCAATGACCCCCACCGCGAACAGCGTCCGCAGGATGCGGTGGACCATGTTGTCAATCCGCGACACCGGCACAAGGCGCGAATTCACCGCGTCTTTCAGCGCCCCCGCGAAGTACGTGCTAGCGAAGAACTCCTGGTCCAGCCCGGAGAGGGCAGCCCTCACCGTGCTGTGTGTGCCGCCCCAATCCGACATAACCCAGCCCTTAAATCCCCAGTCAATTTTCAGCACATCGTTCAGGAGGTAACTGTTCTCGCAAGCGTAGACCCCGTTAACCCGGTTGTAGGAGCACATCACCGCACCCACACCCGACTCCTTGATCCCAATCTCAAACGCCAGCAGATCGGTTTCCCGCATGGAACGGGCGTCGAGGTTTGAGCTCACCCACCAACGCCCCGACGTCTGGCGCACGTGGAGGCTTGGGGTAAGCCATTGGAGGCGGCCTGCCTCCTGGTCGTTCAGCGCATAATGCTTGATGGTTGCAACTACGCCCTGCGCCTGGATGGCTTGCAGTTCCTGGGCAAGAATCGTTCCGGCCAGAATGGGATCTTCGCCATGATATTCGAAGTTGCGCCCGCCCCGCGGGTCGCGCGCCAAATCGATGCCGCCCCCCAGCGACACGTTGAAGCCTTCGTCGCGGGTTTCCTTGCCGATCACCGCTCCAAACTCGGCGGCCATCCTCGGGTCCCAGGTCGCCGTCTCCGCCAGCGAGGAAGGCAGCGCGGTGGACCGGCCCTTAAGGCCCCGGCCATCGCTGGTTACCCCAACCCCCGCACCCACCAGTTGCAGATCGGGGATGCCCAAGGGAGCAATGCCCGGAACATAGCCGTCACCCCCCAAGGCTTCTGGAACATACCGCCAGCCCCCTCGCTGATAAGCCTCAATACTTGCATGAAGGAGTTGGATTTTTTGATCCAACGTCATATGCTCGATCAAGAGATCGGCTCGCACATCGGGCGGCAAAGACTTGTCCATCCAAGGGCGCGGCGGCTCTTGCGCCACTCCCGGGAAAGCAGTCATCAACGTGAACGTCAGAAACGCTAATAGGCCGAAAATCTTAAAATGCTTGGCGCTTTGGCTCATATCCCACCTCGCGAGATTTTTAGAGGCATGAAAATTAGCACCTCGCGGCGCTTCTGGCAACTCCTCTTGGTCCACTTCCAGCGATTGACGGTGGGGGTTTCCCCGCCGATGAGAACGCGAGAATTTGAAGCGAAAAGCCGCGGACCTACAAAACAGGTCCGTGCTACACTTGCCTCGGGAGGAACCTACAACATGAAAACAACGAATCGCAGAGAACTTCTCAAAGATTTAGGCTACGCGGCTCTCGGTGGGTATCTCGCCACTTCCCGCGGCTACGCCGCCAACGAAACCATAGCGGTCGGCTGCATCGGAACCGGCGGCCGTACCCAAGGCTTGATGAAAGCTCTGGCGAAGATCCCGGGGGTTCGCATGGCCGCCGTCTGTGACGTTTGGGACACCCATCTGGCGGCGGGCAAGGAGCTGGCCGATCCGCAGGCCTTCGCCACCAAGGAGTATCGGGAGATCCTGGACCGGAAGGATATCGACGCTGTCCTGATCGGTTCGCCGAACCATCAGCACGTGCCCATGATGATCGCCGCCTGTTCGGCGGGCAAGGATATCTACGTCGAAAAGCCTCTGACCCATCGGTTGGACGAGGGGCCGGCGGCGCTCGAAGCGCAGCATAGATTCAACCGAATAATCCAGGTCGGCATGCAACAGCGGAGCATGCCGCAGTTCCAGAAAGGATACGAACTGGTCAAATCCGGCCAACTCGGCCCGATCCGCAAAGTCCATCTCACCTGGAATCGCAATGCCGCCCGCGGTTCGGTGGAGTACCACATTGATCCCTCCACGGTGGACTGGAAGGCTTGGCTCGGCAGCGCCCGACTGCAGCCCTTTGATCCTTATCGTTTCCGGGAATGGCGCTGGTATTGGGATTTTGGCGGTGGAGTGCTGGCGGATCTCATGGTCCACTACATCGATATCGCCCACTGGTATCTGGATGTCGACCACCCCGAGCAAGCTGCGACCATCGGCAATAAATTCGTCAACGCGCGATGGGAGACTCCGGACACCGCCCAGACCCTCTTGCAATATCCTGGCGCCCAGGTCTACTTCGAGTCCACCTTCATGAACGCGCGCAACGGCGCCATGCTCGAATTCATGGGCACGGAAGCCACCCTCTATCTGGATCGCGGCCGCTTGGAAGTACTCCCCGAACGCCACCGCGACCCCCACAATCTCAATGCCCGACTCCCCACGGAGCCGGAGATGCAGTGGGTGCTCGGCACCGGTCCCAAAGGCGCCGATTTTTATGATGAGCCGGACGGCGAAGTGCTCCATCTCAGCAATTGGTTGGAATGTATTCGCAGCCGCAAAGTTCCCCGGACTCCCGTGGAAGCAGGCATCAGTGCCGCATCGGCCGCGCATTTGGCCAACATTGCTCTACGGAAGGACACCGTCGCTCATTGGAAAACTGTGGACCCGAAGGGTTAAGAAAGGGTGGCAGCACAGATGACCCCAACCCGGAGAACCTTCCTCGCAGCAGTGTCTTCCGCTCCGCTGTTCCTGGGTTTGCCCTGCCCCAGCGCACCCCAAGGGGCGCCCCTACAAAAGGTGCGGAATGCCTGCCAAAAAAACCAGGATTTACGGCATTGCAATGCAGAGCTACGCTCTGCGCCAGCCGGCGGAAGACCGAGCATCACCATTTTGGTGTATAATGGTGCCATGCCTGCTTCTAACAAAGTCGTTCGCCAGACCGTAGGTCTTCCGGCCGACACGGCGCGGCAAGTCCGTAGCCTGGCGAAGCAGCGGCGCCTTAGCGCCAACCGCATCATCGTCGAGCTCGTGGAAGAGGGGATCGAGGCCCAGAAGCGCAAACAAAAAGAGTTCTTTGACCTCGCCGAGCGTTTCCGCGCCGCCACCGATCCTAAAGACGTCGCTCGCCTCGGAGATGATCTGGGCCGTATGGTTTTTGGCGACTGATGCCCCACCTCGAAACTTGGCAAAAACTCCCGCCCGCAATCCGCCAACACCTGATCGACAGGATGCGAGATCGGAGCATCAGCATCGCTGACCTTAATAAGCTTCGGATTTGGGTTGAATCCCATCCGCCGGTTCCGGAGGGCGAGTGGTACAAGGATTTCGGGTCTTTCAAAATCTGCGGTGAGGGACCATATCCAAAAACCTTCCTGCTTTCCGGTCAGCCCGCCAAGGGCGAAAGCCTGTGAGCACAGGGTGGCAAGAAGGACGAGCGGTGAGATCACGAATCACAAAGCTACGCGCTGCGCCAGCCCGCCTCTAGTTATCTCCGGGCTTGATATCCGCCTCGATCACGCGCGGGTCTTCGGAGTCGAGGAAGTTGATCTGCCACGCACCCTCCGGCTCACCGTCGGAAGCGGCGTTCGCGAAGAAATCGTTCTCAATCCCAACTATCGTTTCAGAGCGTTCGGACTCGCCAAACGGCTGGGCGACCGACTTGCAGATCCTCAGGCGGGCGCCGGAGGAGACGCCGCTGGCCGTGATTTCGTAAACGTCGTCATAGACTCCAATCCTTCGCGGGCGGCGTAGTCGCGAAAGGCGGAAAGCCACGCGTCTGACAAGTGCAGGATCTCGTGGACCGAAGCGTTCGCGAGCTTCGCCGCACGCGAAGGAGCGTAGTAGCGCCGGGCCATGCGCAAGCGCCCACGCTGGCCGCTGGCGAAGAACCAACACGCGCGGGCCTTGGCCACGTCAACGCCCTTGGAAAGATTTGCGGCCACGGCTCGCCAGCGAACGCGAAAGAGTTCGGCCACAAGCCTTTCGAGCCTCGTCGCCGACCTCATCGCGGGGGCCGAGAATCCGTGCGTCTTGCCTGGTCGGCTTGGCATCTTAACCCGACCTCCACCCCTCTGGCGCTCCAAACCCGTAAAGCGGGTGGCGCACGGACAGTGCCTTGCTATCCGTGGGCTTTCCGTCCGTGACAATCCCATGGTCAATTAAAGACAGATTGACCGTGATGGTCAGCACTATTGTCCCTCGATCCACTCACCAAACTTTTTCCATGAGCAATGCCGATAATTTTCGGCCTTACGGGGCCACCAGCGAAGCCCGCCAACACTCACTGTAAGTGTGCCAAGCTTCCGGCGATTGCGTTTCCATTTTTCCCACACTTCAAACGTTACTCCGACTTTGCCGACCCAAACCTGCTCCAAGATAGATGCCGATACCCACTTTGTGGGGCGCCCTTTCTGTCTGCCCTTCATATTGAGACCTCCTTTTCAGTGGCTGTGCCTAACTCTCGTTTAGTCTGGTCAGCCAACACCACCTCAGTGGGGCCACGGACACTGCCTTACGCTTTTCGGGGGGCTCCAGACCCGGATTACCTACCAGCGCTTGGCTCGCTCAAGCAGCGCCTGCTCGTGGTGCGGCCAATCATGCAACGTCGCAGGATCAAAGTCTGCGCGGTTGGGCCAAACCAGCGTGTGCACCTCAGGATCAATGCTGACCCGGTTAAACAACTTCAGGTCACTGAGCGGCGCGTACAGTTCACCGGCCAGAACCGGCTCGAAGTTGATGGTCTGGACCATGGCGTCTTCGAAGCGAACCCGCAGAGTGTAGGGCGGCACGATCTCGAAACCAACCACGCGATGGATGGGATGACTCATCTGATGAGCACAAACGCATTCTACCTCGCAGGACTGCGAGTGACCAGCGTCAGTATTCAATCGTCAGCGGGCCGTCGCCGGCGTGGCCGAGCTAACCCTCACCCTGAAGACCGGCGTTGGCCGGTCTTGGGAGGGCGGTCGCGGATGATGTGGCCGAGCGCACGAAGAGCATCATTTACCGATTTCGCATCGGGAAATATTTCGGCAACGTCAGGGTCAAGAACCACCGCGATCGTGTCCTTCGGAAATCGACTGGCGTATTTTCCGCGAATGCCCTGCGAGAAGTCGTACTCGGGCCGCATCGTGTCGCGGTCACTTTTCCGGTTTTGACGCTTGACCTTTTTCTTCATAACGAATCGGCGCTACGCTTGCTCACGCGCTCGCGCGCCAGAGCGACGTCGCGTCGGCTGCGGCGCGGTGCGGGTTTGCTGCCGGGGACGGTGCGGTCTGGAATCAGCGATATGCTTTCGGATGAAGCGCTTCTCTTCCTCGAAGGTCATCCCCTCGACTGCATCACTCAGCCGGTCGCGGACCTC
>JBEKAD010000408.1:0-5344 GCA_050018435.1 Terriglobia bacterium | reverse complement strand
CGCCCAGCCGATGAGACGCAGAGCAAAGGAGGTGTTCGGTTCCGCGTGCCAGGCGCCAGTTGAACCCTGGCACCTGGCACCTGAAACGTGACACCTATCCTGCACCTCCGCGGTATGATTTTTATTTGCGGCTCGGTGCATTGACGACAAAAAGCCACGGAACCAAGCGAACAGGTCCGCCTGTTCCTTCCCGCCAATGGAAACTCTTGAAATAACGGTGTTGACAATGGCTGGTGAATTGCTAGGATATTGCCTGGAAGAGTGTGTCGGGGTGAAATCTCACACTCATGAGCGCGAGCAGCGCTGGGGCCAGGGGCGGGGGCTAGGAGACGGTAGACGGGAGACAGGGGGACAGGATAGAGGATTTAGGATTTAGGATTCAGGATTCAGGAGTTAGGACTTAGGGGCGGGTTCCGGGAGAAATCAAAGCGAGATTCCCATGTCCCTGGTCATCGAGGCCAGAATGTTATTCAAAATAAAGGCTGTTAGGCGTGATTTGAGAAAATTCTCCCGCCCCACACGATTTCTCATCCTCTTGAATTTAAATAAGTTGTTAGACTGTGGCTCAAACGGGGACCGCATATGCACTAGTTCCATACGTTCGAAGCCGGAATGTTATTGAAAACAAATGAGGGTGAAACGAATAACCCAGAAAGCTTATCAAAACAAATCACTTATCAAGAAATGCCAGAATGTTATTGAAAATGCAAGAGATAGCATGATGTTAGACCTGCGAAATTGCGAGATAATGCCTCAAATCCACGCTGTGCCAATAAATTACAGAAAACAAATAGCTTACACCGTGTGATGCCAACAGAGGCCAATAAGTTTATGAAAACGCGTGAGTTATGAACCGGGGCAGAGCATCCATCCCATGGAGCCGAGAACCTTCGGCTGCGGCGAAACAACCGACCAAGTCAACTTGCCCCGGCTGTGACACACTTCAAGAGCAGTGGCGAGTGATGAGTGACGAGTGATAAGAAAGCTGATTTCGAAAATCGCAAATCACAAATCACAAATCACCAATCACTCAATGAGCCGATGACCCGATGGTTCAATGCTTTTTGACAGTTGCTTGCCGCTGTGTGAAGATAGCGCGGGAGAATCGCCATGGCAAAGAATCGTGGTCTTCGAATTATTGTGGCATTGATTTTGTTCGTCCTGATTTTCCTGCCTCTCCTCACCAATGGCGTGAACATGCTGGTGGATTGGTTGTGGTTTAAGCAGGAAGGTTACCGCTTGATCTATCTGACCATTCTGAAAGCCCAGATTTACTTGAGTGGAATCGCGGGCATGGGCTTCATCATTGTCGCCGGGTTAAATCTCTTCCTCGCCCACACCCTGGCGCATCGGCGAGCGTATCGGGTCTACAACGAGTACATTGAATTCGCACCTCTGGAACGGTTCGGCGCGCTGTTCCGCTGGTTGATTTGGGGGGGCGTGCTCTTTGCCGGTTATGGGGTGAGCCAATGGGGCCTGGGCCATTGGCTCATCTATTTGCGCGCCCGCCAAGTGCCGGTGATGGGGCTGGCGGACCCGCTCTTCGGCCATGATCTGGGCTTCTTTCTTTTTCAATTGCCCTACACGTGGTTTCTTTACCACCTGGCGCTCATTACCGTCATTTGCTGCCTGCTGAGCGCTACCTTCTTGTATCTGGCGGAGGGCGGCGTGTGGATAACGCCGCGCGGTCCGGTAATGGCCCGAGCGGCGCGCGCGCACTTGATGGCCTTGGGCGGCATTCTCTTCCTGCTGATTGCTTACCGCATTCGCCTCGGCATGTATGATCTGCTCTATTCACCGCGGGGAATGGTGTTCGGCGCGGGCTACACGGATGGTCACGCCACCCTGCCCGTCCTGTGGGCGCTGCTGGTTCTCTCGGTTTTGACCGCCGGAGTTTTCTTCTTGCGCGCCGGCAAGGCAGATCTCCGCACGCCGCTCTTCGCCATTGGCGCGCTCATCGTGGTGGGAATTCTGGGCGGGTCAATTTACCCGGAGATCTTGCAGCGGTTTGTAGTGGCCCCCAATGAGATCGATAAGGAGCGGCCCTACATTAAAAACACCATCGAATTCACCCGCAAGGCCTACGGGCTCGATCGCTTCGAGGAGCGCAACTTCTCGGCGGTGGAAGACTTGACGCTCGACGACATTCGCCAAAACGAGCCGACCTTCCGCAACGTCCGCCTGTGGGACCACAAGCCGCTGCTGACCACCTTTGCGCAATTGCAGGAAATCCGCACCTATTACGATTTCGTGCACATTGACAACGACCGCTACTGGATCAACGGCGTCTACCGCCAAGTCTCGCTTTCGCCCCGCGAACTGAATCCGGAGAGCCTGCCGGGGCGGAATTGGATCAACGAGTATCTTACTTACACCCACGGCTACGGCTTATGCCTGGGGCCAGTGAATGAATTCACCAGCGAAGGGCTGCCGGTGCTTTTCATCAAGGATCTTCCCCCCGCTTCCAGTGTTTCCTTGCGGGTGACCCGACCGGAAATCTATTTTGGCGAGCTCGGCAGCGATTATTGTTTCGTCAAAACGCGCGCGCAGGAATTCGATTACCCCCAAGGCGACAAGGACGTTTACACCAGCTACCAAGGCGCCGGGGGCATTCCCGTGGAGAATTTCTGGCGGCGCCTTCTGTTCGCACTGGCTTTTGGTGAAAAGAACATCCTGTTTTCGACGGACATTCAACCGGATAGCCGCCTGATGATTTACCGCCGGGTCCTGGACCGCGCCCGCCGCCTTACGCCCTATATTCACTACGATCACGATCCCTACATGGTCATCGCTGAAAACGGCGCGCTATTCTGGATGCTCGATGGCTACACCAGCTCGACGCGCTACCCCTACTCGGAACCCGCTCCCCTCGGGGATAATTACATCCGCAACTCCGTCAAGGCCACCATCAACGCCTATTCCGGCGAGGTGCGGTTTTATATCAGCGATTCGGAAGACCCCTTCATCCAAACCTATGCGCGCCTGTTTCCGGGAGTGTTCCATCCGCTGTCCGAGATGCCCAAGGATTTGCGCGCCCACATCCGCTATCCGGAGGAATTGTTTTCCATCCAGGCGAACATGTACGCCTTGTTCCACATGACCGACCCGCGCGTGTTCTATAACAAGGAGGATTTGTGGCGCGTCGCCCAGAGCGCTGCCGGAGGCCCCGGCACGGCCATGACCCCCTATTACAACATCATGAAGCTGGCGGAGGTGGGCAAGCGCGAGGAGTTCATCCTCATGGCGCCGTTCACACCGGCGCGCAAAGACAACATGATTGCCTGGATGGCGGCGCGCTGCGACGATCCGAATTACGGCAAGGTTCTGGTGTTTACGTTCCCCAAACAAAAGCTCATTTACGGGCCACAACAAATTGAATCGCGCATCGATCAGGACCCGGAAATCTCGCAACAACTGACCCTGTGGGGACAGGGGGGCTCGAAAGTGATTCGCGGCACCCTGCTGGTGACCCCCGTGCTCAACTCCGTGCTCTACGTCGAACCGCTTTATCTCGCCGCCGATACCAGCGGCTCTTTGCCGCAATTGCAGCGCGTGCTGGTGGCCTATTCGGACCACGTGGTGATGGAGCCCACCCTGGACGCGGCCTTGACCAAGATCTTCGGCGGCACCGTGACCACCACGGAGGCGCGGCCGGCCACGACGCCCGGCCAGCCAACGCCCAGCCCCGGGACGCCGGGTTCCAAGCCTCCCGAGGCCGCCCCGGACACCCAGGCGCTCATCCACGAGGCCAATCAGCATTACGAGCGCGCCCTCCAGCTCCAGCGCCAAGGCGATTGGGCAGGGTATGGGGATGAAATCAAGAAACTTGGGGAAGTGCTGAATAAACTGGCAGCGAAGCAGAAGTAGGCAGAAGGCAGTAGGCAGTAGGCAGAAAACGGGTGTAGCGCGGACCTGTTCTGTAGGTTCACGGCTCGCCCCCTATGGGCAGGGAAAAACCGCGGACCTATAAAACGGGTCCGCACTACACTTCTGAAGGAGGAAGCACGTGCGAGACCCCCAGAAAAAGGAACAGGTCGTGATTGGCATTGGCTGGTATCGGCCCGACCAGTGGCGACTCCTGCGCGAGGTTTCAAGTGACGCCGACAAACTCGAAGAGACCTACGCAGAATGGGAGACAGGTGCAGCCAAAGCCTTTGAATATGCGAAGAACCCCGCCGTTTTGATTGTAAAAGTGGATGTGGACGTTGAGGAGTTGCTGATTTGGTGCCAGCAGCAAGGGATAGCAGTCAACGCCGATGCTCGCGCCATATTCATAGCACACAAAACTCAAAGGAGGGTTGTAAACTAAGGAGCGCAATCCCGCAACGCCCTTCCGCCATGTGTCATATGCGATTCATACCGCGAGTGAGAAGCGGATGAGAAAAGTTCTGGCCATTCCGTTTGAAGAAGTCCGCGAACATTTCGCGCTCAACGCGCGGCAAGATGTGAAGATCGTGGCGCCGGAAATCCTCGCGGCCGAGTTGATCGCCAAGCTAAGAGCCGCAGGCAGAATGCTGAAGCCCGAGCAACCGCTCGAGGGGGTCAAATGGCGGCACTCGGCAAGCGACGCTCCGAATGCGCTGTGTGAATCGCGCGAATTTGCCGCCGGACTTGCCGAGGAGACGGTAGGCCCCTTCGCGCTCTGCTTCGCCAACGAAAAGGGCCCGCAGGACGCTCACTATCACCCGCATCATCTGGAAATCTACTTTTCCGAGCATCCCCTGGAAGCAGAATACCGCAACGACGCGAACTCCCCCGTCGAGCGCGTGAAGCTCGCCAAGGGCGGAGCGCTCATCTTTGCCACGGGCGTTGTGCACCGCGCGCGCCTGGGCGGCATGACCGTGGTGATTGAAATTCCCGCGGTTAAGGATGATAAGGTCGTCGCCGAGTTGTAGGGCCGAACGGTGTACGGGCAGGGCCAGCGCCGCTGGCCCCTACACGCCTCTAAGTTGCTGCGCGGGCGTTGGCGGCCAATTGCAACTCCATCAAGCGGGTGTAACGCGGATCTGCCTTGCAAGTCCGCCCTCCAAAGTGTCGGAGTGCGGCGACTCGTCGCCGCTTTCCCTCGCCGCCACTGGATGCGGCCGTCTGTCATCGCGACTCGTCGCGGCGCATCAGGGCCGCTGACGAGTCAGCGGTGGAAAAAGCGGCAGCAAGCTGCCGCACTCCAAAAGGTTTGCACCGCCCGAACAGGTCCCCGCTATTCTTGCTCTGACTACCGCCCACTAGTATATCGTTTCGTTAAAAGATGTTCACATAGGCCCGCTTTCCTGGTATGCTCGGTGGCATGGCAGGAAAATCGAGGCGTGCAAAGTTGGTGTTGACCCCCGAGGAAGTTGAGCGA
>JBEKAD010000407.1:0-5394 GCA_050018435.1 Terriglobia bacterium | reverse complement strand
GAGCCCCGCTTCGGAGGCCCACGCATAAGCTTCGGGCATGGAAAAAACTTGCAAGCCCATATCCAACTGCCCCGCCGCGGCGCCATCGGAGGGCACCGGTTCAGCGGCGTCGAGGATTTCCAGGTCCCCAGGATGATGAACCAGCAGTTCCGTCAGGTAGGCGCTTGTGCCGGCTACTTCAATGGCGCGGCGCAGGCTGGCCGGCTTGGCGAGTGCCGGGGCAAACCTTTCCGGCGAACTGGCCATGGCCGTCAGCAAGCGAATCGTATTCCGTCGCGCGCGTTCCGGTAGATCCGCTTCGCGCACAAGGCGGGCCACCTCCGGGGCCTGAACATCCAGGAAGGTCAGCAGTGAGTCAAATGACTGGCGCCCGGAATCGGGCAGAAACGTGGGAGCAGGCTTGAGCTCAAAAGCTGTTCCCGGTACGTCAGCGTCCCCGGGATGAATCACGCGCTGGTAAATTTCATCCACCACCGCGAGGGCTTCGCGAACTCTGCGGAGTAGAACATCGCCCGGGCGCTCGCCCGCCCCGGTCTCCACGCCGGTCCGGCGTCCCAGCCGATCGAGCGCGCCCGGGTCCGTGGGAAGCCGATGCGTTTGCTGGCCCGCTTCCATCTGAATCCGGTGCTCCACCTTGCGCAGGAACTCGTAAGCGGACGTCAACGCGGCGTAATCGCGATTGGAAAGCCAGCTTTTGTCGTTGAGTTTGCGCAGGGCGAAAAGTGTTCCTCCTGACCGCACCCAGTGATCCTGCAAACCGTGCAGCCGCTGCAAGCATTGCACCAGGAACTCGATGTCGCGGATGCCCCCTCGATGGCGCTTGACGTCAATCGCGTGGCCGCGGCTTTCCCGCAGTTTCTTGGAGATTCTCTCGCGCGAAAGAAGAATGCTCTCGACCGCCACAAAATCCCCGGGCGAGCGGTAAACGTACTCCTCCACGCCGCGCAGGAAGTCGCGCGTCAGCTTGGCGTCGCCGGCGGAATGGCGGGCCTTGATGAGCATCTGCAATTCCCAGTCCCGCGCCCGGTGTTCGTAATACTCGCGGGCAGAATTCAGGGAAATTGCCAGGTCGCCCTGCTCGCCCTCGGGGCGCAGCCGGAGGTCCACGCGGAATACCTCGCCTTGCGTCGTCGCCTGGGTGATGGTGCGCGTGATGGCATGCGCCACGCGCACAAAATATTCCTTGTTGGTAATGATGGACTCGCGCTCGCTCCCCCCCGCCGTCTCACCGTCGTGGGAATAAAGGAAAAGCAGATCGATATCGGAGTTGTAGTTCAGTTCGTTTCCGCCCAGCTTGCCGAGAGAGACGATGCTGAAGCCCGCGCGCACGATGCGGCCCTGCGCATCGCGGTATTGCGGTTGTCCATAACGCTTTTCCAACTCGCGGTCACAAAACAGGTAGGCGTCAGAAAGAATCACATCGGCGAGGGTGGAAAGCTCCAGCGTCGTCTCGCCCAGCGTCGAGAGGCGAAGCACATCCTTCAGCACGATGCGGAGGTAGTTCCTCCGCTTGAAGCGCGCCAGCAAGGCCGCCAGCCACGGGTCGGGATTGGTGGTGGAAAACCGCGCGAAGTCCTGCACCAGGTCTTCTTTGGATTTCAGCTTGGTGAAATTCCGGTCGCGTGCGAACTGCACCACCAACTGCGGTTCCGACAGCAAAGTCTCCGCCAGGTATCCGCTGTATCCAAAAATGGCAATGAGATAGGAGAGGGCGGTGGGGTAGCGCGCCAACTCCCCCAAAACCTGCGGGGGCGCGCCCTGCGCGTAACGCTCCAAAAGGTTGAGCGCTCCGTCGGGATCAGGCGACGGGGATAGCAGCGACGCCAAAGGGGTCAGCAGCGTGGGCGCCAACTGTTCCTCCAGGCGCGCCAGGTTGCCGGCGGCTTTGCCGCGATCTTCAAAGTTGATTGCCGCGAATTCCGGTTGCATTCGGGAGATTATAACTTGTATTTGGGAAGTTCGCTGTCCGTTGTCCGTGGTCAGTTGTCAGTGGTTGGTTGATCGCTGCCCGTTGGAGGTCTTGGCCAAGCAGTGTCAGTCGAATCGCGCGCGGGGCCAAAAGAGAAATGGCCCCTGTAACGTCACATCGTGGCGTTCCGGCGGCCAAGCTGCTACCCGAGGCCCTCACACCAACGCGGCAAGGGACAACGGACCACGGGCAACGGACCACTGACAGTTTTTTCTAGATGTCGTAATACAGCGCGAACTCGTACGGGTGCGGGCGCGTGTTCACGGCCTGCACCTCGTTCTTCATTTTGTACTCGATCCAGGTTTCGAGCAGTTCCTCGCTGAAAACGTCACCCTTGAGCAGGAAGTCGTGGTCCTTCTCCAAGGCGCGGAGCGACTCCTCGAGCGAGCCGGGCATCGAGGGAACACCTTTCAGCTCCTCGGGGCCGAGATCGTAGATGTCCTTGTCCAGCGGCTCGCCGGGATCGAGCTTGTTCTCCACTCCATCCAGTCCCGCCATCAGCATCGCGGCAAAGGCCAGGTAGGGATTACAGGAGGGATCCGGGGGCCGGTATTCCACCCGTTTCGCCTTGGGACTGGCCGAGTACATGGGAATGCGGCAGGCCGCGCTGCGATTACGCCGTGAGTAGGCAAGGTTTACGGGCGCTTCGAACCCTGGCACCAGGCGCTTGTAGGAATTGGTGGTGGGGGCAATCAACGCGGCGAGCGCCGGAGAGTGCTTCAGCAGCCCGCCAATGTAATGCAGGGCCATTTGGCTCAGCCCCGCGTAGCGGTCACCCGCGAAGAGCGGCTTTCCCTCCTTCCACAAACTTTGGTGAGTGTGCATACCCGAGCCATTATCCTGGTAGATCGGCTTGGGCATGAAGGTCACCGTCTTGCCATACTGGTAGGCCACGTTGCGGATGATGTATTTGTAAATCATCATTCCATCCGCGGATTTCACCAGGGAGTTGAAGCGCTGGTCAATTTCCGCTTGCCCGCCGGTGGCCACCTCATGGTGATGGCACTCGATGTCGAGTCCGGCTTTCTCCATCGCCAGGACCATTTCGCTGCGCAAGTCCTGGTAATGATCGGTGGGCGGAACCGGGAAGTAACCTTCCTTGTAACGCGGCCGGTAGCCAAGGTTGTCCTTCTCGCGGCCGGAATTCCAACGGCCTTCCTCCGCGTCGATGAAGTAATAGCCATGTTGCTGGGCTTGATCAAAGCGGATGTTGTCAAAGATAAAGAATTCCGCTTCCGCCCCGAAGCACGCCCTATCGGCAATGCCCGTGTAGGCAAGATAGGTCTCGGCTTTCTTCGCAACGTTGCGCGGATCCCGGACGTAATGCTGCTTGGTGACGGGGTCCACAATGTCCCCGATCATGACCAGGGTGGGTGTGTCAGTAAAAGGATCGAGCGTGTACCAGCTCGGATCAGGCACCAGGAGCATGTCGCTCTCATGGATGGCGGCCCAACCTCGGATGCTGGAGCCGTCCATCCCGAACCCCTCCTCAAATGACGCCTCTTCCAATTCGTGGATGGGAAACGAAACGTGGTGCCACAGGCCCGGTAGGTCTGTGAAGCGAAGATCGAGCATCTTGACGTTATTGGCGGCGGCAAACTCTAACACGGCCTTCGGGTTCATGCTTCCTCCATAAAAGAATTTTTTCCCTGTTATCAGGAAAACTTATGCAGGCAATAGTGGAACGAACCGTCAACATATCCCGCACTCTGCATTTAGTCAAGCCCCCAGGGAAACCGCATTTTTAGCGGGCCGGAACGATGTACGGTGGGGAGATTCCGGCTCGGCGGAGAGTCGCAGGACGGTGCGGCATGCGAATAGCCGCTGCCCAGAGACAAGGGCATAGGCGCTAACTTAAGGCATAATCCCTTCCGCGCAGAGCGGCAGAGCCGCAACGTTTTGTAGGGACACGCCATGGCGTGTCCCTACGTGAGACGCAAAATGTTTGCTTAAAGAACAAGAATTTACGGTATTGCAATGCAGAGCGTCACCCCAACCCAACCGTCAAAGATAACCGGGCCGATCACATTCATGAATTGCCGACAGGGTCCCAGCACCCCCCACGCAAGATGACCGATGATTGTTTTCGAGTCCCTGACCATCCTGGGCTTGAGGTGTGAGAGTCTACCCTACGGCGTTGCCCGCAGGTAGTCGAAGATGACAGATTCTTCTGGTGCAATCCTGCGCGAGCGTAGGGCGCTTCTACGGGTGGGCCGTAATACATCCAAGTGGCGCGTACAGGGCGCGAAGGAGACTTTACAGGCGCAATCCATTTTCGTTGCTGCTGCGGGACTGTCCGGCAGGGTTCGGCCGCCGGATTTCCACCGAGACCGAGCCGCTGCGGCGGCCGATGCCCACATCGCTTCTGGAATCGGCAATCGGCCCCGGCGCGAACTCCGCCAGCCCTCGAAGCGCCGGTAAAACCTCTGCATGCCAGCAGGCACTTCCCGCTGGACTTTGGCCGCCATCGCCGGTCCTCCGCGGCCCCTGCCGGGCATTACGACAGAGCTTAACAACTGCGGCTGGGCAGAGTCATACAGACTGAGTCATACAGACTTGCCGAAAATTCACGATCCTGTTATTTTAGTCGTGCATTGGGCGCATATTACTTGTCTCGCGAAGCGGAGCGGTTCGGTTTGCCTGGGCCGTCGCATGGCTTCCGGGTGGTGGTTTGTTTAGCTCCGGCCACTACGAAGGGGAGAAATAACGATGGTTACATTTCCGAATCGAGTCGTGTTCGTCGGCTTTGGAGCAGTGGCGCGCTGCACGCTGCCCATCCTGATCAATCACCTCAATATCGATCCCAAGCGCATCACCACGATTGACTTCGACCAAAACGACGAAGCCCTGAAGCCTTGGATCGCCCAGGGCATGACTTTCGTCAAGGAGCGCGTGGCGCCGGAGAACATGGGGAGCCTGTTGGGACAGCACCTTTCCACCGGCGATCTGCTCATCGACCTGGCGTGGAATATTGATTGTTGCGAAATCGTGCAGTGGTGCCACGACCGGGGCATCCTCTACGTGAACACTTCGGTAGAACTCTGGGATCCTTACGCTGGAGCCGACAACAAACACCCGACCGAGCGAACCCTCTACTGGCGCCACATGAATCTGCGGAGGATGATCTCCAAGTGGAGTGAGCCGGGGCCGACGGCAGTGATCGAACACGGAGCGAACCCCGGCCTGATCAGCCATTTCACCAAGCAAGCGCTCCTGGACATCGCGCAGCAGGCGCTCGAGGAAAAGAAATTCAGCGGGGCGCAGGCGGAGGAGATCGCCCACCACGCCCAGGCGGGGAACTTCAACCACCTGGCCCGCCAACTCGGCGTCAAGGTCATTCATTGCAGCGAGCGCGACACGCAGATCACCGACCAGCCCAAACAGGTCAACGAGTTCGTCAACACCTGGAGCGTTGAGGGCTTCCG
>JBEKAD010000406.1:0-5396 GCA_050018435.1 Terriglobia bacterium | reverse complement strand
TGCCTGGCCGCCTTCGAAGTCCTGGAAGAGGAGCCTCAACTCATCGAGCAGCTCTGGGCGAACACCCAATTCTTCAAGGACGGGCTGAAGAAGCTGGGCTTCAATACGGGCCTGAGCGAAACCCCCATCACGCCGGTCATGGTGGGTGACGCGGCTTTGGCCCACGAATTCTCCCGCCAGCTTTTCGCCGCCGGAGTGTTCGCGCAGGGCATCGGCTTTCCCACCGTGCCGCACGGCAAGGCGCGCATCCGCACCATCGTCACCGCCACCCACACCCAGGAAGAATTGACGCGGGCGCTCGGCATCCTTGCCGAGGTGGGGAAAAAGTTGAAGATTGTCGAGCGCTCATGAAGCCTTGCGGGCGCAGCTCGCTTTGATAGGGATAGGGAGAAGCAGTTGTCCGTCCCCCCTCCCTCCAAACCGGACAGGCAGATTCCCGGGCCCCAAATGGCGTTTGTGGGTGGGCCTGACCAGCGCTAATATAGGACGCTGAAGCGCCGAGCGGCGCACTGCGCCAGCCCGCGATACCCCAGCGGCAATCCCACGTCGTCAATCTACCCGCTGCCGGAGAATATAACCGTGCCAGAGCTTTGCCGGAAGAGAGTGTATATCGCAGACGTTAAAAAGCGACTGTCTGCGCCAGCCCGCGGGTGAACGCCGGCCGCTCGGTGAAAGGGAAATAAATGGCAGAGTATGGAGAATGGAATCGAAAGGGCGCATCACTCAGCGACGTAACAGCCAAAGCTGAATACGGAGTAGATCGCAAATTCATTATCAAAGGGATTGAGAGCGGAAAGCTGGAATATCGAGAGGGAGCGATATGGGGGAATCCTTTTCTCAGGATTTTGAGAACCCAGCTTGAAGCATACATCGCTCATGAGCTTGGTAAAGAATACTTGACGAAGGTTAAGAATGAATGGGAGCTGCGGAAAATCAAAAAGGAAATATCCGATATCAAGAAGAGACTGAGCTTGCTTCAGATCCGGAAGCTGGAGATTGAGAAATCAATGAACCATTGACCAATCATCGCACCATCGGCGGGGGCGGACGGCGTGACGGCCGCCCCTCAGCCGTAACATTAGGTACGCGGAATGCTGCGATCGGTACCGGCTCCCCCAGCGGGTAGGGGGTAGCCATGGTCAATGCTTGTGTGAGCGTGGGCTTTCCCTTCGGTGACCAACCCACGGTCAATTCCCAAGACGAATTGACCGTGGCTGCCTGTGGGTCACACAACCTCAAGCGCCGTTCGAACTGCAATTTCGGCGCCTGGAGCTTCCCACTTTGCGCAACTCCATCGCCAAGCGCGGGTGGCGCTGACATTGCCTTTGATGTCGGCGACCGTTAAGAAGCCAGGACAGGCCAGGGTTAGGACGCGTGGACCTAGATGTTGCGCGTATTGCCGGAGCGCCCCGATGCATCGGGGCGCCACCCGCGATTGCAGTCTTGTCTGTGGGCCGCCGAGCTGCGCTCTGCACCAGCCCGCCCAGCGTTACCTGATCCGTCCCGTTTTTCTTGACCAGATTGCCCCGCGATTATCCTCCGGCCCCCTACCCTGATAGATCACGACGTTTCCGTCATCCTCTACTGCCAAGTAGTAATCGCCGCCAGCTCGAGAAGTGTGCGAGTCCCAAATCGCCTTGCTGGCGTCGTCGGGGGGATGGCCGCGGTAAATCACTAGGTTTCCATCGTCCTGCACGGCCAGGTGGTAGTCGCCCGGTTCGCGGAAGGTGTGCGTATCCCACACCGCGCAGGTGGGGGTGGCATTGTCAACACACTCTCCAAGATAAAGCGCCAAGTTCCCATCGGGTTGCATGACCAGAACATAATTGCCACTCGGAGACGCGAGCCGCCTATTCTCAAACAGGTACGCCACATGTCCTGGTGAAGCTCTCAGGATCGAGTGCCTTTCAGGTGCGGGCATAGGTGCGCGTGCCGTCCCGCTTGACCAGATTGCCCCGCGATTATCGTGCGGCCCCCTACCCTGATAGATCACGACGTTTCCGTCATCCTGTACTGCCAAGTAGTAATCGCCGCCAGCTCGAGAAGTGTGCGAGTCCCAAATCGCCTTGCTGGCGTCGTCAGGGGGATGGCCGCGGTAAATCACTAGGTTTCCATCGTCCTGCACGGCCAGGTGGTAGTTGCCCGGTTCGCGGGAGGTGTGTGTATGCCACACCGCGCAACGGGGGGTGGCATTGTCAACACACTCTCCACGATAAAGCACCAAGTTCCCATCGGGTTGCATGACCAGAACATAATTGCCACTCGGAGACGCGAGCCGCTCATTCTCAAATAGGCGCGATACATGCCCGGGTGAAGCTCGCAGAATCGAGCCTTCAGGGTTGGCGAACGCGGAAGCGGGGTAAATGATGCAGCAACTGAGCAACAATAGGACAGTATTTCTCATCTCATCCTCCAGTGGGCAGTGCTTCTAGTCGCTTTCCAAATTTTGACCCCTCTACGGAGTTTCAACTCTGCCCAAGGGTATACGCGACCTCACGGGGAAGTCAATACGCCCGCGGGCGATGATGGTCGCTTTTTGAGGCGCAGTTTGCCTTACCCTGCGGTTCTTAACACGATAACCTCAACATGCATATTAACATCGGAGGGGTAAAAGCCGCAGAGTAATCCCGCTCGAAGCGGGATAACTCTGCGGTACCTGCTGTTTTCTTGCCTGACGATGCCCGGATGCCGCCCCTGCCGGGGCTCAACAAAATCATCCCATTTCCCGATTTAACCACGGCTGGCGCCGTGGGCTACATGATGACGCCCGCTCCGCGGGCTTTCGGGCACCTCTGCCTTGCCATACCGTAATTTCTTTTTTTTGAGCAAGGATTTTTGAACGCGGGCGGGCGCAGAGCGCAGCTCTGCGGCCCACAGACAAGGCTGAAATCAGGCGAGCCGATCACTCTCAAAAAGCTTGGCGCGGCGATAGGTTCTGCTGATCCAGAGTTGCAGCCGTCCGCGTGCAAAATGGCGTTTGTGGGTGCGCATGACCAGCGCAGAGTTTGTGCAGTTCAAACTCTGCGGCTCTTATTTTGATGAACGTCCACTCGTTGGTTAACATGTGGACTGTATGCTGTTGTGCGAATCTTGTTTTCGCTGAACGTCACGCATGATGATCGGGCCTGGCCCGCGAACAGCAAAAAGCCGCAGAGTTTCTGAGAGGCGAAACTCTGCGCCGCTTTCGGGCATCGGGGTCCAGGAGAACGAGATTTGTGCCCGCGTGGTAGCGCTTCGCGTACTTGCCGCGCACGCCTGCCTTGAGCAACTGGCCGAGATCATATTCCGGGCGCAACTCGTCGTTCATCTTATTCTTGCGTGTTTTCATAGGCTCTTTTTTCTCTTGCGGTCAGGGTTCGAGCGCTGATGATTCGAATCCGGTCGCCGCGCTCGGTGTGAGCGACCAGCAGCAGTCGCCCCAAGCTCGACAACCCCACGGTGATGTAGCGATGCTCGTCGGTGGAGTGAGATGGGTCAGCGGCTGTAGTACCGAGGAAATCACCAGACACGGTAGCGGCCTCAATGAACGAAACCTTATGCTTGTGCAAATTCTAGGCGGCTTTACGGATATCCCACTCGAACTCCACTCATCTATTGTAGCCAATTCGACAAGCTTTTGCAGCATTCCCCAACCGCCTTTTCCCACCTTGCGCAACTCAATCACCAAGTAGACGTAGGGGCAGGCCTCGTGCCTGCCGTCCGCAAGGGCACTCACGAGGGGTGCCCCTACACTTCCTGTTTCGGCCGCAATGTACACGGTGGGGACGGCAAGCCGTCACCCCCTACGGCGAAAGGCCTTGCGGACATCGGGGTTCAGGCGAACGAGACTTGTACCGGCGAGGTAGCGCTCGATGCATCGGGGCGGCTTTTCCACTCATGGTCCACGGTTCTGGATTGCGCTTTGATGGCGTGGGCACCCTAAGTTATACTGGTCTACATGCAGGTGACCCTTACACCGCAAGCCGAACAGGTGCTCCGCGAGCAACTGGCTCGTTCACCGGGCCGCGAGCCGGCGCAGATTGTCGAAGAGGCGCTGACCGAGATGGCTCAACGTCAGGCAGCCGGCTCGGCGAAAACTCCCACCTCCAGGAATTTTCATGCCTGGCTCCGGGAATTGCGCCAAGGCATCGAACCGGTTCCCGACCTCGCGAACGAGGCCTTTCGGCGCGAGGCGATTTACCAGGACCATGATTGATGGCGGCGCCTGCTTATCTTCTCGATACCCACATCCTGCTCCGCCTCTCCCTTCCCGGTGGACCCTATGATGAGGTTGTGGTGCCAGCCGTCGGGCGCCTCCTCGCGGAAGAAGCAACTCTTTTCCACACGCTTCAAAACGCGGCAGAATTTTGGAACGTGTGCACGCGCCCTCGTGAACGAAATGGTTTAGGTCTGCCCCTTCGCGAGACCGACCGACGCCTCCAACTCATCGAACAGCAATTTCTATTCTCGCCCGAGACGGAGGCGACTTACGCGCGATGGCGTCGGATCGTTATGGAGTGTGGCGTCTCCGGCGTTCAAGTTCATGATGCGCGCCTGGCCGCGGTGATGAACGTGAATAACGTCTCTCATCTGCTGACTCTGAACCCGCGGGACTTTGAGCGCTTTACCGGACTCACGCCTATCCATCCGGGCGACATGCAACCACGCGCCACCTAGCGCGTAGCCACGGTCACTGCTCTCGTGACCGTAGGCTTTTCCTATGATGACAAGCCCACGGTCAATTCCAGCCGCTTGAGCTTGATGCGGTCGGCGTGAACCTGTGCCAGGTCGTAGTGCGCCTGCTGCGTAAGCCAGCTTTCGGCACTGCCTACGAGAACCTTCGACAGCCGCACGGCCATTTCGGGAGAAATCCCGCGCTTCTCGTTCACGAGTTCCGACAGGGTCGTGCGCGTGACTCCGAGCGCGGCGGCAGCGGCCGTTATCGTCAAGCCCAATGGCTCAATGCACTGGCGCCGCACCAAGCCGCCGGGGTGGGGTGGATTCTTCATCGGCATGGTCCAGTCTCCTTTTAGTGGTAATCGACATCATCAACGTCCAGCACGTCGCGGTCGGCAAAGCGAAAGATTACCCGCCAGTGGTTAGTTGCATTGATAGGCGATATTATTTGTGGCCCTCGGAAGGGCGGGGCTTTAGCCCCGCCGCCTCCGGAGCGGAGCGTGGAAGGGGCCTTTAGGCCCTGAAGCCACGTCGCTTCAGGGGCTAAAGCCCCTAAACCCCACCCAAGTTCTGCGGCGGGGCTAAAGCCCCGCCCTTCCATCCCCCAACAAATAAGGACGCTAACTTCTGCAACTAAGCACTAGTACTACTACGTTACGTTATGGTTGACCTCTCGCAGGAGAGGTGCTAAGCTCCAGTCCATGACCGAGAGCGAAACCGAGAAATGTCGAAAGCGTTTG
>JBEKAD010000405.1:0-6925 GCA_050018435.1 Terriglobia bacterium | reverse complement strand
TGCCTCGTTCCCCCTGCCCCAACTATGCCGTGTATGATTATTTCGACCCCGTTCATCAATTCTGCGGCGACGCCGGCCTTAAAACCCTGGTGCAGGAAGTACACAAGCGCGGAATGCACATCATCCTCGACTGGATCGTCCACGGGGTCATCGATAAACAGATTACGCGACAGTTGATGAAACAAATCAGCACCGTCGCCGACCAGCATTACTTGCACACGGGCTTGGCGGATTACGTACTGAACTTCGGCCCCGCGTGGATTGAATCCGCGCCGGAAGTCAGCCCCTTGCGCGCCCAGCATCCGGGATGGTTCATGAAATTCCAGGATGGCAGCCTGGGGCACATCTACACCTGGGCGTTCGACCTCGAGAACCCGGAGTTGCAGAAGTACATCATTGCGGCCCTGAAGTTCTACGTCCAGGACTATGACGTCGACGGGTTCAGGGTCGACGCCCCCACCTGGAACTCTTTTCCCAACTGGGACCCCAAGCTTCCTTACCGCGCCAGCCTGTCTCAGACCGGCGGCATTCGCCTCTTTGACCTCGCTCGCTCGGCGGTGCACGGCGTGAAGACCGATGTGATGTTTTACACCGAGGCCATGGGTTCCGCCTTCCGCCGAATGTTCGACGTGAACTACGCCTATGACGAGCTCTGGATCATGGAACAATTGCTGGCGTGGCACAAGAACAAGCCGCCGGAGGTGAGACCGGATCTCCGCGTGTCCCCGGCCATCCCGCCGGAGAGGCTCACCATGACGGCTTACCTGTTTCGTGAGTGGCTGGAGGGCCGCCGCCGGACGATGCCCAAGGGTTCGATCACCGTTCACCAGGTTGACTCGCACGATTCCTTCTGGTGGCTGCCCTGGGGCTACAAGTTCCGGCGCCAGCAGTTCGGCCCGGACGGCTACCGCGCGTTGCTCTTCCTGCTTGCCACGATGGACGGCGGCCTGATGCAGTATCCCACCGCGGAAGAAGGCAACGAACAATTCGTGCAGCGCGTCCTTACGCTGCGCGGGGATCTCCCGGAACTGAACGAGGGTCGTTGCGATTATTTAGCGGTGAAGGTTTCCGACGACGCCGTCTTTGCGGTGAGTTGGGAATCGCCTTCGGGCTGGGCCGTGCCTCTGACCAACCTGGGACCTGCCAGCCTGGATGTGCGCGTCGGCTTGCCGCGCGCCCATTTTGCCTGGGAGGAGGATTCGCAATACTTGGTGTGGGATGTCTTCAACTATCTTCCTGTCAACGGCCAACCGGGAACCGTCCTCCGCGGACGAGATTTGGAGAACCTGACGCTGCGCCTGGGCTCGCTCGAATCTGCGCTTCTTGTAGTCCGCAAGATTCCGGGGATACCCTAAGGAGTTGCCCATGGATGAACAAAACCGCAATCCGCATTATTCGCGCCGGAGATTCGTGAAGACTTCCGCGGCACTGATGGCCGGCGCCACCGCCTTGGACGGCGTCGCTTGCTTCGGTGCGGCAGCCGCACTTGCCGGGGATGAATCCGCGGCGTACACCTTCGCCATCGATCAAGATCGCCTGCATGGCGCACCCGATTTCGGCTGGATGAACCACCCCCTGACCGTGGCGGACCGCCTCCATGTGCAGAAGGGCCACTTCTATTGTGTCGGACCGGATGCCGCGCCGAATACGGCGGACGATGAACGCGTCCAATTGTTTGGCGTCACGCTATTTTTTGGCAAAACGGTTTCTGATGCGGGCTTGGCTCCGAAAATCGCCAAACGGCTCCGGCGGCTGGGAGTCAACTTGGTTCGGGTTCCCTCCGGCTATTTTGTGGATAAGGAGAAGCCTTTCCCCACGCTGGATGACGCGGCGGTGGCGCGATTCCGGCAATGGCTGGACGCCCTCAAAGCGGAGGGCATTTACCTGGACCTCATCCTGCACAACACGGGCTACACGTTCAAGCCGGGTCGCGACGGCCTTCCTCCGCTTGCCACCGCTCCCGAGGAAATATCCCTGGCCAGCAAAATCTTCGTGTTCTACCCGCGCCTGGTGGAACTCCAGGTTGAATACGCCCGCAAATTACTGGCGGCGATTGGGCTGAAGAACGATCCGGGACTTGCCCTGGTGGAAATCTTCAACGAAGGCTCCCTCGTGCGTGCCTGGCAGACCGGCGACGTGGATCGCTATTTGGCGGGCGCGTACGAGGCCGAATTTGCTCGCCAGTGGAATCAATACCTCGAGAGCAAGTACGGAGAAACCGCAGCCCTGCGTGCCGCATGGAACCCTGGGGAAGCGGGACTCAACGGGCTCGCGGCAGGAGAATCACTTGAGGCCGCGAATGTTTCCCTGGTTCGCGCCCAGGACAACCTCACGACCAGCGAACCTCGGCTCAGTGACTTCGTGGAGTTTCTCCTCAGCAGCGACAAAGCCTATTGGGATGCCCATCGCCAGGCAGTTCATGAAACTCTGGACCCGCTGGTTCCGGTCAGCGCCACGCAGATGTGGTACGGCGGCCTGCTGAATCTCGACGGCCAGCGCGACATGGATTACTTCGATCTGCATTTCTACGAGGACCACCCGAGTTTCCCCGGCCGTGATTGGGATTTGTCCAATTGGCGCATCCGGGATTCTTCCGCGATCGGAGGCGGGCTGAAATACTGCCTGGACTGTGCCGCCACACGCGTGGCCGGCGCGCCTTTCACCATCAGCGAGTACAACCAACCTTGGCCGAATAGCTACAACGCGGAAATTGATCCCACCATGGCGGTGTTCGGGGCTTTTCAGGACTGGGACTCGCTCATGCACTTTTGCTACTCGGCCGCCAATCAGGAAGAGCCGCAGCCGATTCCGCGTGGGATGGGTCTTTCCGGCAACTGGGCGCAATTCGCCAACCTCGGCCAGGCAGCGTGGGCGTTCCGCTCCGGAGCGATCCAGGCGGGCAAGCAACCCCTGGAAATCGCGGAGACGAAAGAAACGCGGTTAACAATGGCCCGCGCGAAGAAGAGTCATCCCATGGCGGGATGGCTTCATCAGAATACCGGCTATGACGAAACCATTGCCCTGATTCACCCCGTGGGGCTTGTCCGCGCGGAGGATCGGCCCAATGCGCCGCCCCTCCCGCCCGCGGGGTCGTCGCCCTACACCTCGGATACCGGCGAGATGACCTACCACATGAGAAAGCTGTTCCTGGTGCACGCGCCCCAGGCGGCGGGAGTGTTCGGTTTTCTCGGGGCGGGAAACAATGTCGCCGCGGGAGCGATCGACTTGGAACTTGCGCCCAGCGCGCGGGGATTTGTCACGCTCCTTCTCACTTCGCTGGATCATCGGTCGCTGCATGAGTCTCGCCACATGCTCCTGTCGCTGCCCGGCTACACTTACGGAACTCAGCCGGGGAGCGATCCTCCCCGGCCGCAAAAAATGGTTCACTATGATTCCCAAGACGATTGGTGGACCCTCGAAAAGGCTCCCCACCCTCCGGGTAAAGCTCCGGGAATCGGCACCGATGCCGTGCCGCCCGCTTGGCTCGAAAGGGTCGAGTCGTTTATGACTCTACGGACCGCCATCCGCAAGCTGAAAGTCTTTCCCCTGGATGGCGCCGGCGAGCGCCTGACGCCGCTGGCCAAGAATGACGTCCAAGAAATAAAGGGTGGATTGAAGATTCATCTCCAAGCGGACGGCCAGCCGAAATCACCGTGGTTTGAATTCGCCACTTCGTAAATTATGAATTATGAATTATGAAACGGCTGAGTGACCTGTCCAGTTTGCGAGAAATACTCCAATGCTGTCATCCTGAGCGCAGCGAAGGACCCCGGCAGTTCGCGGGAGCCGGTGAACAGAGTAAACTAGGGGGGTTCTTCGCCCAAAATGCGGGCTCAGAATGACAGTGCCAACGAGTATTTCCGCAACCTGTGAAGCCCCGCCCTTCCAAACGCGACGTGAGAAATCCAGACTGGGGAATGGAGGGCTCTTAATGCGAAGCGTCGGTGTGATCTCGAAAGGCATTCCCGGCCGCTGGTCCGTTCGAACCATCGCTGGTCTGGGTGTAATCCTGATGGCAGGCGCAGTGGTTTGCCGGGGCGCCGGCGATGATCTGCCGGCCGCCGCCGCGCCTTCAGGGATATTGGAAGCAACCCAATACCCAGGGAGTTTGATTGGCCTCCAATACGAGAGTTGGTTTACTCCCCACAATGCCGGTAACTACGAAACGGCCGAGGCCATACCGATTTTGGGCAAATACAGCTCTTATGACGTCAGCGTGATTCGCAAGCACGAGGAATGGTTCGAGGACTTGGGCATCAACTGGCTGCTGCTCGACTGGAGCAACATGCTCTGGACGCGGCCGGATTGGGAAAAACATGAGGGCGCCAGCCGGGAACTTGAGGAAACCACCGCCCTGCTCTTCAAAACTTACTGCCAATTGGAAAGGGAAGGGAAGCGTCCACCCAAACTGGTCATCATGCTGGGTCTTCAGAACGGCAGCCGCATCCCCGACGACGTGCAAAGACTTAACGGCATCATCGCCTGGACGAAAGCGAATTTTCTCGACACGCCCGAATACCAAAACCTGTGGCTTTACTATCACGGCAAACCGCTGCTCGCGATTCTGTTTAATGTGGGCCTTTCCTGCCCGGAAATAAGGGCGCGGACCAGCGGCATCGTTGCCCCGGATTGGACCGTGCGTTGGATGGGGTCACAACTCCAGGCGACGCACGTGGAAAATTGCGGCTTCTGGTCGTGGATGGATGGCACCATTCGCCAACTTGTGACCAGCAGCGAGGGAAACTTCGAGGAGACGGTGGTGACGCCTTCGTGCTTCCTCGGGCACGGCTGGCTTGATCCGAAATCCACCGGCCGGGATCACGGCGTGCCCTATCTGGAGAGCTGGGAAGTAGCCTTCGAGACTCACCCCAAGTTCATTCAAATCCACCAATGGAACGAATTTGCCGGGCAGACCGAAGGCCAGGGCGCTGGGCCCGCCCATGACATCTATGGTGACGAATACAACCTGGAGTTTAGCGACGACCTTGAGCCCACAAAATTGGATCAGTGCGCTTATCGAGGCTGCGGCGGTTGGGGTTATTACTATATGAACCTCACCAAAGCGATTCTTTCGCTCTACGAGGAAGTGACGCCGGATATCACGGTTCTGGCGTTGTCGGCGCCCTTTCAGCCGGTCATCAAAGAGAAGGAGCTTCCTTTGGATTGGGAAACGCTCGGCAACAATCCAAAATCATACACCCTGGAGCTGGACGGGCGCGTGGTTGCCGACAAGCTTCAGGGGAATAGTTTCGCACTGTCCCTCGCCGCAATCCCGCCGGGGAAGCACCGCCTAACCCTGATCGCGCGGGGTGTGCATACTTACTTTGATCTTTCGCCTGCCCAACTCACCACACGGTCCAGCCAGCCGCTCCGTTGGTAGAGACACAAATGACCTGGCAACACCCAGTTTCCACAGGGCAACACCGCCCTGATATGTGTTTTTTTGAATGCCCCTTGGTATGAATTATGAATAATGAATGTTAGGACTATAGACTACACGGTTATGTCATAATTCAGAATTCATAATTCATAATTCCGAATTCATATCGTTTTCAGGACTTCGCGGCGGGCGTCGCCGCGTCCAAGCGGACGCGAATGGCGCCCTTGGCCCGCAGCGCGGCGGCCGCCACGTCGCTGTCAGGATCGTGTTCGAGCCGGTCGAGTTGTTGCAGGCTGCTCTGATCCCCGCTATACATCAGCACCACGCACAAGCGTCTCCGAATGCCGTTGTCCGGACTCTGCAAATAAGGGTAGAGCTTGGGGAGGAAAGCCGGGTTGCGGGAGAGTTCGGTCAGGTAAGCGCGGGCCACATCACCCCGTATTTTGGAGCCCAGGTCGCTCACCACGTCGCTCAGGGCATCCTCCTTGCCCAAAGCGGTGAGGGCGAATTCCATGGCCAGTTTGGGGCTGGCGTCCTTTTCCGCCGTGAGGGCTTTTTGCAGCTCGCCCAGGCTTTGGGGATCGGCGGCGCGTGCCAATCCTTCCCCCGCCCCCTGGCGAATATCTTTGTTATCACTCCACAACGCTTTGATAAACAGCGGCACGGAAACCTTGTCGCCCAGGTAAGCCAGACCCTGCATCGCGGCGGCCTTGTTTTTCTCATCCGGGTCATTCTGGAAGATCGACTGCAACTTGGGCAGGGCTTCGTTCGTCCGCATGATGCCGACCGCGAGGCAGGCATCGCGTTTAATGTCCTTGTTGGGCGAGTCCAGCAAGTCAACGAGCTTGGGACCCGCGTCCCGGTCCTTGATCTTGGAGAGAGCATTAAGCGCTTCGCGGGCCAGGTCCTCATCAGAAGCGTGCGCCGCGGTCACCAAATCCGCCGCCGCCGCTTTCGCCGTCAGGATTCCCAGCCCCTTGGCGGCTTCGCGCGGTGCCTCGTTTGAGCGTGTGTCCTTCATCGCCGCGATCAGGGTGGTGATGACGGTGGGGTCTACAGTGATTCCCGGGTCAATTTTCGTATCGTCCGCCTGGAAATGGCTGGTGGCGCGCTGCCAGTTCTTCCTCATAAATCCCGTCAAGCCGGAGCTCGGTAGGGTGCCGGAGTAGTACCCCACCAGGCACTGCACGGCAACAATCCGCACACCGTCGTCCAGGTCCTTCGTGGCCTGCTCGAGGGGCGGCAAAACCTCCGGCTGATGGAATTGCGCCAGCGCCAACACCACTTCGCGCCGCACCTTGGAGCTGGGATCGCTCAACGCCGCCGCCAGCGCGGGGATGGTGGAGGGATCGTGGTCCCTTCCCAAATCCTGCGCCGCCTTGGCGCGCACGCTGTCACTGTGCCCCTGCTTCAGGAGCATGACCGACGGGTTGTTGCTGGCGGCGGGGGGGGCAGGAGCGGTGGCGGGCTTGCCAGCCTGCCCCCACACCACCGAACTGCTCGAAAGCGTAAGGGAAAGAACGATAAGAATCGTACACCGGGAAG
>JBEKAD010000404.1:0-5412 GCA_050018435.1 Terriglobia bacterium | reverse complement strand
ATTGAAAGGTATCGCTGAAATAAGTGTTGCCGTCGACGTGCTCCTGAAGATGCGCGGGCATGGGCACATCCAGCGGGTGACTTACGGGAGGGGGTGGTGGCGCGGGGGGCTTCGCCGGCATGGGTGGTGGCGCCGGGGGCTTGGCGGGGGTGGCCACAACAGGCGCCGGCGCGGGAGGCTTTGCGGGCGTGGCAGGAGGAGGCGCCGGGGTGGGAGCCGCTTCGGGGGCTGCCGCGACTTGGGCAGGCTTCACGTCGATATTCTTGGTGGCAGGGCGCGGGGGGGCTTGGGGACTGGCGGTGGCCGCATCGGGCTTGCTCACCTGAATGGAAGCGACCTTGTCTTTGCGGACCAACGCGATGCCGTACTCGGTCTCAACCCGGAACATGTCCTTCTCGTAGCCGACAATGGTTCCGACAATCTTCTGCCCGTTTTTCAGGATGATCTCTTCCGCGCGCGTGGACGCCGGTGCGCCCACCAGGACGCCGATGACCAACAACCCTGCGGTTATGCGCCCAAATTTCATGCGAGTTTGCTCGAATTCAATATTTTCGCAGCACACCCACCACGCGCCCCTGGATCTTCACGTCGCGAGCAGGCACTAAGATGGGATCCATTTGCGCGTTGGCGGGTTGCAGCCGCACTTTGCCGTTGGGTTCGCGGAAGAAGCGCTTCAGCGTGGCGTCGGTGCCTTCGATCAGCGCCACCACGATTTCGCCGTTATCGGCCGTCTGCGCGCCCTCTACCAGGATATAGTCGCCGTTACAGATGTGGTCGTCGACCATGGAGTCGCCCTTGACGCGCAGGACGAAGAGATTGCCCCGGCCGCGCGTAAAGTCGCCGAAGGAAAAAGTCTCCGCATTGGGAATGGCTTCCACGGGTTGGCCCGCCGCGATGCGGCCGAGCAGCGGGAATTCCATGTTGCCCAGCACCTGCGAGGGCATGAGCGCGGCCACGGGCGCGCTCGCGGCAATATGGTCATCGCCGTCGGCTGCCGTCTTGCGCCTCCCAAACGGCCGGACCGCGGTCTTCGAGAAGGGCACGGAGGCGGGAATGGCCACCACTTCTACCGAGCGGCTTTGGTTGTACCCGCGCCGGATGAACCCCTTCTTCTCCAGGGTCTGCATGTGTTTATGAACCGTCGCGAGCGAGGAGAGCTCCAGCCCTGCGCCGATTTCCTCGAAGCTCGGCGAGTAGCCGTGGCCATTGATGAAGTTGACCAGGAAATCGAAGACCTGCTTTTGCCGACGCGTTAATGCCATGGATTGATCTCCAGCGGAAGAGAGTCGTCAGTTGTCGGTTATCCGTCGTCCGTTGTCCGTCGTCAGTTGTCCGTTGTCCGTCGTCAGTTGTCAGACCACATCCCTGAAACGTAAGTCGCCATTGGTTTTAATTTCCTCCTCCGTGTGTGGCCTTCTGCCCAACTTCGAAACTAGCCACTGACCACTGACCACTCACAAAACTGACAACGGACAACTGACCACTGACGACGGACAACTGACAACTGACAAGCCTCATATTTTAGGCGAATAAAAGGCGAATCTGCAAGCGAAAAATTCCGGCAAAGGGCGAGGGCAGGAACGCCCGCCCCGCCGGGTCTCCCAGCTTCCGCCTCGAACCTCGGCTTCCGCCCCGTCAGGATTATTTCGGGCGCGTGGCGGCGGTCATGGTGAGGCCGGTGTCGTAATCCAGTTCGCGGGGAAGATAGCCATCGTCTTCACGCTGGCGGGTATATCCGGCGTTGGCCCAGGTGACAGGGAAGTCCGGTCTCCACGCTCGGCGTCCCCAGTAATAGCCGCGGAAGGGATCGCGGGAGACGTTCATCCAGTTCAGCAGGCGATCATGAAGGTCATGGCGCAGGGCCGCGTGCGGTTCCGAGTCAATCAGGTTGACCATTTCAGACGGGTCGGTCTCCAGATCGTAGAGCTCGTCGCTGCTCAGGAGATTGATGGCCAGCTTGTAACGACCGTCGCAGACGCACCGGATGGGCTGGAAGGCGCCGAAGCCGTCGTGGTCCACTTCATAGCGGCCCCATTCGATGAAGACTTCCTTGCGGACGACCGCGGTGGGGTCCTTGAGCAGCGGAAGCATGCTGCCGCCTTCCAGCGTTTTGGGAATTTCAAAGCCGAAGAACTCCATAAGCGTGCCGCTAAGATCAAGGTGCGAGACGAGACTCGAGGAGCTGACGTTGGCGGGCGTGTGGCCGGGCCACATGGCGATAAAGGGGACGCGCGTGATCTCGTCATACATGGCGGGGCCCTTGTCCGTCAGCCGGTGCGATTCCAGAAAAACGCCGTGGTCGCTGGTGTAGAGGACCATGGCGCCGGGCGCGCGGCTTTCCACGGCATCGAGCAGGCGGCCGATTTCATTGTCGATGAAGGTGTGCGCTCCGAAGAACTGTGGACTGTGGATGGGCGGCGGCACGCGGTTCAATCGTGGCTTTGCCCACACGCGCTGTTCTTCGGGCTTGTTGTGCAGGTCGTCATGGAGGTTCGGGTTCGCGGGGAAAGTGAAGTCCTTGTACATCTGTGAATATTCGATGGGGCAAAGGCAGGGACCGTGCGGCTCGTCGTAAGAGATGACCAGGAGAAAGTCTTCGTTCTGGTGCTTCTCCAGAAAAGCCAGGGCGCGGTTGGTGCAGCGGTGGCCGTAACAATACTCTGCCGTCCAGGAAGGATCGTTGCCCGTGGAACTTTTGCGGGAGCGCACGCGGTCGGCCGGAGAAAGCTCGTCGAGGTAGTCGCGCATGTCATACCAGTAATCCTTGTCCCATCCGGCAGCAGGACGTCCCGTGTCAAAATAATCGGTGCCGCTGAGGTGCCACTTGCCCATAAAGGCGCAGCGAATGCCTTTGTCCGTGAGGCGTTGGCCAATGGTGTGTGTGGTATCGCCGAGCGCCATGCAGTTTCCCCAGACGCCGTTGGTGTGGGGACAAAGCCCGGTCCAGAGGGCGGAGCGGGCGGGCGAACAGACGGGCTGGCAGTTGTAGGCGCGCTCAAATCGGATACCCTGCGCCGCCATGCGGTCGAGGTTCGGGGTCCGCAGGCCGGTTTTCGCATTGCAATTCAGCATGTCATAGCGGACGGATTCACCCAGAATCACGATCGCTTGGCGGGGCTGCGCCTTGCCCGCGCGGCTGATTGCGGCAACAGGCTGTTGGGCGACGGTGCCGACGCTCGCCGCGCCGGCCAGTTTAATGAAATCTCTGCGCTTCATGGGATAAAGACCTCGGGATTAATGGGTTTCGGTTCAAGCATTCTAGTGTGCTGTGACATCCAATCCTTGACAAGGGTCACGCGGCACTCATTCTGAGCCCGCATTTTGGGCGAAGAACCCCCGTAGTTTAGCCTGTTCAACGACCCCCGCAAAAAAGGTTCACCACAGCCGCGCTGCGCTACCAACTGGTCGCATGGATTGGGAATTTCATTGACCGAATCCTAAGCGTTTGGCTGTGATAGAATGGGCGCATCCTAGAGAGGAGAATTCAGTGCCGGATTCTCCTGTACAACGGATTAGCTTCGGCGAGTTTGAATTGGACGTCCGCGCGGGTGAGCTGCGCAAGGGCGGACTTCCCATTCGTCTGCAAGAACAACCCTTCCAAATTCTTCTCATGCTGCTTCAGCATCCCGGCGAAGTGGTCACCCGGGAAGAAATCCGCAAGCGCTTATGGCCGAACGATACGATTGTCGAGTTCGACCATAGCATCGGCACGGCGATCAATAAGCTGCGGCAGGCATTGGCCGATGAAGCGGAAAACCCCCGCTATGTCGAGACCCTACCGCGCCGCGGGTTCCGATTCATTTTCTCACTGGAGGCTTCGGTCCACTCGGCTGAGGAATGGTCCGCCGCGCCTCCCCAAATGATGAGTTCGGGCAAGCCTACCGGGGATGCTGCGACAAGCCCACGCGGCGCACGAGGTCTTGAAAACGAGGATCCGAGCGAAGAGTGTCCAGCCTTGGGTCCGCCGTGAGGCTCATAAGCATTGAGAAGGAGCGTTCTTCGTAGGCCCTTTCCAGCCACTTGAACGCCTGATCTGCTTCATCCAGGCCGACGTAAATAATCGCAAAATCGTATGCCGAGACAAATCTCCGCTCCGACAGCTTGTGCAATTCTTTGAGCGCCTTCTGCGCGTCGCCTCTTCTCTTAAACACGGCATGGGCATGACCGAGTGCCCCTATCCTGTCGGGACTACCTGGGGAAACGGCCAGCGCTTTTTGGAGATGCGCGATCGTTTCCTCATACATTCCCTTTTGCTCATAGGCCCAACCAAGGAAGTAGTGCGCCGCAGCGAAGTCAGGTTCCATCTCGAGCGTCTGCCTGAGCTGTTCGATCGCCTCATCGAATCGGCGCCCCCAGTACAACGTCAGCCCTAAGTGGGTTCTGATTATGAGGGACAGGGGATTAAGCTCTTGGGCTCGTCGCATCTCTCGAAGGGCCTCATCCACGCGCCCTGACATTCCTAAATAGAACCCATGCCAATGACGGGCAGTCGCAAAGTTCGGGTTAAGCTCTATGGCACGCTGGTAGATTTGCTCGGCCCCCGCCCAGTCCCAGTCGAATGAATGCTTGGCGAAAGCCAGGGCGTTGTGCGCTTCGGGAAGCAAATCGTTAAGCTCCAGAGCCTTGGTCGCTGCCGCCTTGGCTCTGGGGAAAGCCTGCTTCCCGGGAAAGACACGGAAGTAATCAGCCAAGTCCAAGGCGACAGCTAACCCCGCATAGGCCACGGCATACCGTGAGTCTCTGGACGTTGCCTCCTCAAAGTGCTCAATCGCCTTCTTCACCCCTTCGGCAGTTCCTTTGTTCAAGCCGTAGCGACCTTTGAGAAAAGCCCCGTGGGCTTCCGGATTTGTGGTCGAAGCCCCGGCCATTGGGGCGCGCTTTGCAGGACGCAATTCCACCTGCAAGGAGTGACCGATGCGGCGGGCAACCTCGCTGTGGATCGCCAGTACATTTGCCCGATCGCCCTCAAAGCTATCGGCCCAGAGGTGAGTGCGGTCGTTGACCTGGATGAGTTCTGCGGTGATACGCACTCGGTGGCCCGCGCGGCGCACGCTGCCTTTGAGGACATAGTCCGCCCCCAGCTCTTGCCCGATTTGGTCAATGTCCTTGTCGGTGTTTTTGTATCGAATCGCCGATGCCCGGGCGATAACGCCCAGACGTTGCGGGTACAAGCGTCCCAACCGCGCAATCATCTCCTCGGTCATCCCGTCGCTGAAGTACTCCTTCCCGGCATCACCGGTCAGGTTCTCGAACGGCAGCACCGCCAGAATCGGCTTGCCCGCTCGCGGCCCTGCTTCCAAGGTTGCGATGAAGCGGTAGCCTCGCCGGGGCAGAGTTTCAATGAATTGTGAATGAGCGGCGGAATCGCCTAAGGCCCGGCGGAGCTTCTTGACCGCCGTGGCCAAACTGTGC
>JBEKAD010000403.1:0-10087 GCA_050018435.1 Terriglobia bacterium | reverse complement strand
CTTTGCGGCAAGTGGCTTGATCGCCGCCTCTACTGCTTCAAGACCGGCTTCCTTGGCGAATGCCACGCTCATGACAGCTTGAGTCGGGTTTGGAAGCCGCAGTAGTTCCCGAATAGACGCAGCATGGTTCGCCGTGGTGACAGCCTGAAGGATGAAATCGAGTTCAGCCATTTGGTCCTGTCCGGAATCTCCGTCTTGACTTCGGGGCCGACTCATAACATACGCCGCATTGGCTCTGGATGCAATGGTGCAGCCCGGCTTCGCCTGCCCGTCGGACGCCACTCTAACGCTGAACGCAGCGCCCTGCCTTTGTTGGGGTTCGCACTTTCTCAAGTTCTGGCTTGCGTTGTGACTATTCCGGATGTATTAATCGCTTCATACGATGGGGCAAGCACTGGGAAGGTCCTGGCGCTCTTCCCCGTCAGGTGTCCATACAAAATACTTCGAGGTGGACCGTGAGAAACCGACCCATGAGCACTCCCTTCGCTTCCCCGCAAGCATTCCGATACCCCTCGGGAGCGTGGCCCCGTTATGGGCCATCCTTTGCCTGTATCGTTTTTTGTTTCACCACCTTGGCGGTCACCTTGGGCGTCCCGGGGCGGGGCTATTCACGGGCGGATGCCCCTAACACGCTGGCAAGCGGTACAAAGCTCTACGCCCGGCTGGAGACCGCCGTCAGCACCAAGACCTCGCACCTCAATCAAGCAGTGACGGCCCGTGTAGTGCGGGAGGTCACCAGCGACCAGGGTGTTCTCGTTCCGATTGGAGCGGAAGTGACCGGGACGATCGAGAAGTTGATCCCCACATCTGACCCAGCGGATCACGCGCGCCTGCTGGTCCACTTCACCCAATTGGTCATACCTCGTCATCCCACCTTTGACTTGACCGCGCATCTGACGGAAGTGGAGAACGCGCGTGAAACGGTCCTTCAGGATGGGACAATTCAAGGTATCCTTGCTAAGGATGCGCCCGTTGGACGCGTGGATGGCCTGTTGGATAAGTTAGGATCACCGGGCAGCGAAATGGAGAAGATGTCGGGCAAAACCTTGGGCAAGGCCGATACTTCCATTGATTTTCCGGCGGGCACTGACCTGGTTTTGACTTTGGATCAACCTCTCGCCGTGGATTCCACTTCGCCACCGGCAGCGGCGACGGAAATCTCACCGGCTTTGGCGCAAGCTGTCCAAAAACTGCTCGTTGACGCGCCGAATCGCGCCCAAAGCAAGATGAAAAAGCCCGGGGATCCGCTCAATTTGGTCGTCGTCGGAAATGCCGACCAGATTCTCGACGCCTTCAAACAAGCCGGCTGGAGCGCAGCAGAGAAATTAGGCACGAGGTCGGCGATAGGAACGGTCCGCGCGATGGCCAGCGATGAGGGCTATGGACAGGCCCCCGTTTCTCAGCTCTACCTTTTCGGCCGTGCCGAGGACTTGGCTTTCGAGAAGATGCTGAATACTTTTTTGAAACGTCATCACCTGCGCCTATGGCGGACTACCGTCACTACCGCCGATGGCCGCGAAATCTGGCTGGGTGCGTCGACACACGATATTGGTCTGGATGTGCACCCCGGTGTGGTCTCGCACGAGATCGATCCTGACCTGGATGCGGAGCGCGGCAAAGTCGGCGCCGATCTGATGGCCGGCGGCTGGGTCGCTGCCGAACGGCTGGTGGCGCGCCCCAATCCTCTCTCCGAAGGAAGGACGGCGACCGGGGGCACTTGGAAAACCGATGGCCAATTGCTGCTCATTGAACTGAAAACTTCCGGCGCAATGTGAAGAACCGGCAGAGGGGATGCTGAAAAACTCTTTTTTGGGATAACTATATTGCCAGCCTCGCCTGAAAACAAAGGACTTAGAGGTGCCGAAGTGGGGCAAAACAGGCCGCTTTTCGACTTTTTCAGCATCCTGCTAAGGACCACGCCTGCCCGGGTACTGGTGTCATTTGCGAGACACGGGCGTTCCCGGTTGCGGTCATTCCCGCGAAGGCGGGAATCCACTTCGCAAGACATTGGAAATGCGCCGCCGGACTGGATTCCCGCCTTCGCGGGAATGACCCGCCTTTCGAAGAGGATCCCATTCCAAATGACACCCCTACCGCTCGTTGCTCACCGCCGAACTTTCCAATCCAAAATCGAAAATCCAAAATGAATTGACGCCCTTCCAAGGCTCCGTGTATGTTTCCTTGCGGAGGAACCGATCCTCCGTTCGCCCCAAGTCCGTGCTTTGAGCGTGAGGTCACCCATGGCTTCGACACCTGCTTCCCCGACCGCGGCTGCTCCGCGCGTCGTCGGTAAGATCATCGACTCGGTCGTTAAGGTCTCCGTGGATGCGGCTCGCCCTTTGCCTCTGGTGTGCGCGCTGTACGCCGTGGAAAACTCCGAGGGCGTTTGGCTCTGCGCGTATTACGGAGCTAACCGCAGCGTCTTCGACTACCTTCCCCAAAAGGACGCGGAAATCGACGAAGCCCAACTGGGCATCGCCTTTCTTCACAAAGTCTTCATCCCCAACGACCAGTATCAGCCCGCCCAGTGGGGACAATTCAAGAAAGAGCGATTCATGGCTTACGGCGCGCACAGCGAATAAGCGCGGGCTTTGCGGCCACAATTACCAGCAAGCGTAGCGCAGACCTCCGCTTTTGAGGTCTGCGGTTCTTCCTCAGGCTCGCGCTCCCGAACCCGCGGGCAGGCGGCCGTCTTTGAGATTTGCGGTTTTTGCATAGGAAGAACCGCGGACCCCAAAAACGGGGGTCCGCGCTACCCGGTCTCTTTCCACTTCCGTGCGGATTTTCTGCTATACTTTCTTGCTGACTTCGTTTTCACGAACATTAATGGGGAGTACGCACGTTGCAGTTTGATGGCGAATTTTTGGGAATCTCTGGCCCAGGCGGAAGCACCGTTGCTTCCCGGCCAGCAAAAATCGGAGGTACCATCCTATGACTTCTTTTAAGAGAATAAGCATATTTTTGGTGCTGGCGCTGACGGTCGCAGCGGGCGCCTGGGCACAGCGGGGCGGAAGAGGCGGAATGGGTATGGGACAGCAACCGCCCCTACCCGGCCTGCAAAATCCGGTGCTTGGCTCGGGCGCGGAATACCAAATGAATGCGAAGGGCAAGGATATGGACATTGCCTACGCGATCGTCGGCAAGGAAGACGTGAATGGCAGTCCCGGCATCTGGGTCGAAACCCGCATGCAAAGCGCGGAGATGGGCGGGGAGATGATCACGAAAATGTTGATGGTGACCGGTGGCCCCGAGGCGGGCATGAAACGCATGATCACGCAAGCCCCCGGACAGCCACCGATGGAAATGAGCGGTATGATAATGGGGATGATGAAACCACACCAAACCCCGTCATCCGGCGGCAAGGCGGACATGGGCGAACTAGTGGGCACGGAAACCGTCACGGTTCCCGCCGGCACGTTCGTGTGCCAGCACTATCGCAAGCAAGAGAAGAGCGGGACCGTCGACTACTGGCTTTCGGACCAGGTCACCCCTTACGCTATGGCGAAGATGACCGGTCCGGACGTGACCATGGTCTTGAAGAAAACCCTGACCAACGAAACCTCCCATATTAAGGGTGAACCGCAGAAGATGCAGATGCCGGAAATGCCCCACTTCTAGGTTGTACCCTCCTTCCGCCGTTGCAGCGCGGGCCGGGGTTTCCGGCCCGTGCCGCAAGCGGCGCGATTGGCGTTGTCCTGCCGGATGGCCGCCCCGCCCCCGCCGCCCCGCGGGCAGCGAAAATCCCACTATGCCGCCCGTCTGAGCCTGGGTTGCCGTGCCCTCCCGCCCTGTGGTATATTTATAAGTTGTTTGCATAAAATTGCATGGACAAGGTCTATCGACGGACGCAAATCGTGGACCTCCTGCGAAGCGACGAGGTCGAAACGCAGGAGGAGCTTCGCCGCAAGCTGGCGCGCCGGGGCATCCATGTGACCCAGGCGACGGTCTCGCGCGATATCGAGGAGCTCGGCTTGGTCAAGACGCGCACCGGATATCGCCTGCCGGAAGCGGCGGAACCGATGGCGCCTCCCCAGCCGACCCTGGCGGTAGTGCTGAAGGAATTCCTCACCGACGCGCGCCAAGCTGCGAACCTGGTGGTCGTGAAGACCCGGCCGGGGAACGCGCACTCGGTGGCCGTGGCGCTGGACGCCAACCCTTGGGAGGAGGTGGTCGGAACCGTGGCCGGCGACGACACCATCTTTATCGCCACTCCCAGTTCGCGCCAAGCGGAAGTGATTCGCAAGAAGATTTTGGCGCTGGTTGCGACTTGAGAAAGGAAGTGGATTGCGCAGAGCGAAGCTCTGCGGTTGGCGAATCGCAGAGCTGCGCTCTGCGCAATCCAGTGATAGGGGTTGAGCAAACCGCAGAGCTTCGCTCTGCGGACTGGAGTTTCTACATTTCCGATGGGAACTCTCGCCCACGGGGAGAATCCGGCGTACGGTTTTGAATTCATCGCCCTCGCCCCCTTGGGGGAGAGGGTGGCTCGCCGCCGGCGCTTTCATCAGCCGGGGCGAGACGGGTGAGGGGGTTGAAACCGTGGGGTCTCATCAAAACTTGACTGAGTGCGTTCATGCCGCTACCAACCCCCTCACCCACCGCCTTGCGGTCCCCCCTCTCCCCCAAGGGGGCGAGGGAAAATGTAGAAACTCCAGACCGCAGAGCTGCGCTCTGCGCAATCCGGTGATAGCGGTTGAGCGAATCAACTGACCACGGACTACTGACTACTGACAACTTCCTAAGAAAAGGAAATCGGAATTCAACTCCATGTCTACTTCTTCTCTAACCCAAGTCAAGCGCGTGGTTCTGGCTTACTCCGGAGGGCTTGACACCTCCATCATCATTCCCTGGCTGCGTGAAAATTACGGCTGCGAAGTCATCGCCATGGTCGGGAACGTCGGCCAGGGCGACGATTACGCCGCGGTCCGCCGGAAGGCTCTGGCCAGTGGCGCTGCCAAGGTTTTTGTCGAGGATCTCCGCGAGGAGTTTGTAACCGGCCACCTTTGGAAAGCCGTCAAGGCGGGCACGATCTACGAAGGGAAGTACCTGTTGGGAACTTCGCTGGCCCGGCCCGTGCTCGCCAAGGCCCAAGTGAAGGTGGCCGTTGAACAAGGCGCGGACGCTGTGGCGCACGGTTGCACGGGGAAGGGGAACGATCAGGTGCGGTTCGAGCTGGCCTACAAGGCGCTGGCGCCCCACCTGCGGGTCATCGCCCCTTGGCGCGAATGGTCCATCAAATCGCGCGAAGACGCTTTGCAGTATGCGGAGAGTCACGGCATCCCCGTGCCCGTCACCAAGAAGGATCTCTACAGCCGCGACCAGAATCTGTGGCACCTGAGCCACGAGGGCGGGCCGCTGGAAACCCAACTGGGCGAGCCCCCCGAGGACGCGTGGAAACTCACCTCCAGCCCTCAAAACGCCCCGGACCAGGAAGGAACGGTGGTCATCGGCTTCCAGGCGGGCGCGCCGGTGGCGGTCAATGGCAAGCGCCTGGGCCCCGTCAAGCTGGTCGAAACCTTGAATGAAATCGGCGGTCACTACGGCGTGGGCCGCACCGATCTGGTGGAGAACCGGCTGGTGGGAATCAAATCGCACGGGGCGTATGAGACCCCCGGCGGCACGCTGATTTACGCTGCCCACCATGAATTGGAAGCCCTGTGCCTCGACCGGGAAACGCTTCACTACAAGCAGCACGTCGCCTTGCGATATGCCGAGCTGGTCTATTACGGACAGTGGTTTACCCCGCTGCGCGAAGCGCTCGACAGCTTCGTTGAAAGCACGCAGCGAAACGTGACGGGAAAAGTGACTTTGGGCCTTTATCGTGGCAACATCCGTGTGCTGGACCGGCAATCGCCCTATTCCCTCTATGACACCAGCATCGGCAGCTTCGTGATGAGCGCGGACTACGATCAGAAGGACGCCGCAGGCTTTATCAATATCCTCGGCCTGCCGCTGCGGCTGGAGGCCGCGCTGCGCAAGAAGCGGGAAGCGAAGCCCGCGCGGAGGAAGAAAGGATGAAGCTCTGGGGCGGACGCTTCAGCGGCCAGCGCGATCCACAGTTCGAAAAGTTCTCCGAGTCCTTTTCCCTCGATCAACGTTTCGTTCTGTACGACCTGCGCGTCAACCTTGCTTACGTGAAGGCCTTGAGTGAGGCTCGCGTGCTGAAGCCGCGCGAAGCCGGGCAGCTCGCTGCCGGCCTGGAAGCGCTGCGCCGCAAAGTCCAGCGCAATCCCCGCTGGGCCCAGGGGCAGGCCGCCGAAGACGTCCATACTTGGGTGGAGGGTGAGCTCGAACGCATCGCCGGGGACGTGGCGCGCAAGCTGCGCACCGGCCGCAGCCGCAACGACTTGGTGGCGACGGAGATGCGCCTGTACGTGAAGGACGCTACCCTCCACCTTGAGCGCGCCCTGGCCGGTCTGCTGGCCGCACTGGTCAGCCAAGCGCGGCGACACTCGCACGTGGTTCTGCCGGGATATACCCACCTTCAGCCCGCGCAACCCATACTTTTCGCGCACTACCTGCTCGCCTATTTCGAGATGTTCTGCCGGGACGGCAGCCGGCTGCGGGATTGCCGCGTCCGCGCCGATGAACTTCCGATGGGCGCCGGGGCCTTGGCGGGAACCACCTTCGCGATTAATCGTGAGCGCTTAGCGAGGGAGTTGGGATTCGCGCGCGTCGCCCGCAACAGCTTGGATGTTACCTCTGACCGCGACCCCGTGGCGGAACTGCTTTTCGCCTGTGCCTTGTGCATGGTCCACCTAAGCCGCTGGGCGGAAGATTTGATCATCTACTCCTCGCCGGGGTTTGGCTACGTGGAGCTTGCCGACGCCTACTCAACGGGGAGCAGCTTGATGCCGCAGAAGAAGAACCCGGACTCCCTCGAGTTGATTCGTGGGCGGTCGGGCATCCTACTGGGAAAGCTCATGGCCATGCTGGCGGTGATGAAAGGCCTGCCGCTCGCCTACGATCGCGACCTTCAGGAAGACAAGGTCGCAATGTTTTCCGGAGTGGATACCACCCGGGGCGCGCTCGAAATCGCCGCGCGCGTGGCCGCCACACTGCGCATCCGTCCTGAGCGCATGAAGGCCATGACCCAACTCGGGTTCCTTTGCCGATGCGCACGAGCAGGTGGGGAAGCTGGTCCGACATTGCGCGGCAGAGGGCAAGACGTTTCAGGATTTATTGGCGGAGGAAGCCGCGCAGTTCGTGCCGGCATGGGATTCCAATCTGCACGAAGTGGCCACATCCATGGAGCGCTGCGTGGCCCGCCGCAATGTGACCGGCGGCACCGCCCCCAAGCAGGTGGCGCGCCAGATCGCCCGCGCCGAGCGGCTAATTGCGGAATTGCAGCGCAAGCTCAAATGAGAAGGGTAGCGCCCCGATTCATCGGGGCGGCTTTTCCTTGCCCATAGGGGACGAGCCGCGGACCTACAAAACAGGTCCGCGCTACGCCTGCTCCGCAGTTGAGGTTCGCGCCTGCGCCCTGCATGAAGCGAATAGCGCGCGATGAAACGAAAGGCCGGGGGGACTTTATGGACCTTAATACTTTGCTCAATACACCTCCGTGGGAGTGGCCAAGAGATGCAGGGAGGTTATTTCTTAAGACCTTGGTTGATAAGCAGGCCAGTAAATCCGACCGGCTCATCGCTGCCGAGCTAGCGGGCGATTTAACCGTTATGAACGACGAGTTGGCAGATGCCTTACTGGCGATCGCAGGCAGTGGTGACGAGCCCACGGAATTGCGTGCCAAGGCGGCAATTAGCCTTGGGCCGGTCCTCGAACAAGCCGACCTGGACGGGTTCGAGGATTCGGATGAAGTACCCATTGCCGAGCGCACGTTTCATTACATCCAGGATTTGCTCCGCAAGCTTTACCTCGATGCGAGCAATCCCAAGAAAGTACGGCGGCGAATTCTGGAGGCGGCTGTGCGCGCCCCTCAGGATTGGCACGCGAGCGCAATCAGAGTTGCGTATTCCAGCGGAGACAAAGACTGGATGCTGACGGCGGTGTTTGCGATGCGCTGGGTTCTCGGTTTTGATGATCAGATTCTGGAGGCATTGGAAAGCGCCGACCCGGAGATTCACTATGAGGCAGTCAAGGCGGCGGGCGGATGGGAACTGGATGCTGCTTGGCCGCACGTCGTCGCACTCGTCAAGGCCCCATCAACTCCAAAGCCCTTGCTGCTCGCCGCCATCGAAGCGGTCGGCAACATCCGTCCGCAGGAGGCAGGGGAAATCCTCGTAGACTTGGCCGCCTCTCGCGACGAAGAAATTGCCGAGGCAGCCAGCGAAGCCATCTCCATGGCTCAAGCAATGTCAGGCGAGGCAGACTACGAAGAGGATGAGGGGGAGTGGATCAACTGACTTACACCTTGACCACTTCGGTCCGGACCTTGGCAAAATCCATTTTCCCTAGCCCCCGATCCTGCGCAAGCTGCAAATAGCGCAACTGGCTGGGCTCGAGGTCCCAGTAGGCCTTGGCCACGTAAGCATCGAGGGCCACGGGATCAGTTCCGGCCACCAACGTCTTCTTCAGAAGCACGTCGGCTAGGCTGCCGCCGGTGGGGCCGTTGCGGATGAGCACGCGATACGCGTCCATCAGGGTTAGGGTCGGGCGCATGACGTCGGCGAGGTCGGCCAGGCTTTCGTGGATGCGCTGGTGAAGCCGGTTGCGCGCCCCACCCAGAATGCCATACCAGTTCTTCATTCCCAGCGTGACGCCCGTCAAGCTGTGAGACTTGGCCACCGGAAAATTGATCACCTTGTCGGCGGCGATGAAGGGTTCGAGCACGGGCCACTCGCCCAGAACGTCGCCGCGCAGGTTGACCTGACGAAACAGGCGCTCCTCCGGCAGAACGATTTCCGCGCCCTCGTCGCTGGCGGCGCGGGCAATGCCGCTGCGCTCAAAGCAGCGGTGGGGTTCATTGCAACTTACGTCGGTGACGATCACTTTCTTGGCGCCCGCATTCAGACACTCCCGCACCATTTCCGCCACGGCCAGAGGATTGGTGTTGGCGGCTTGCTCGGGAGTGCGATCCCACGCAATGTTGGGCTTAATCACCACCACGTCACCGCGCGCGATGAAGCGCCGGACGCCTCCCAGCCCCTCGAGCGCCTTCCGGACCAGTGCCCGGGGATCTTCCCCCTGCGCTACCACCATTTCAGGATAGCGGGCGTCGGCTGGCACCGTGAAGCTGCGGGCGAGCGTCAGTGGGGCTTCATCCTGCGGACGGCGACTCCGTTTGCGGAGCCACAGCGCCGCAGCCACCGCAGAAGCGCTCACGCCTCCTACGCGCAGGAGTTTTACGAGCATCTCGCGCCGGGGCACAGAGGGCGGTGCGGGGGTTTCGACGGGATGCTGGGTGTCTACCATGTTCGGGGTGCCGGGCTGGTGATTCGCTTACCGAGCCTCCGAGGATTTCGGCGAATTGGCAACCGTATTGCCGTCTATTCCAGCGAGATGGGTGAGCAAATGGGCTTCCAAAGCACGGGCCGGCAAGCGCCCAGAGCAACCTGGACGCTGCGCGTCATTTTGTCGCTCATCGGCTTCACGGCGGTCATCGCCCAAGTCGTGCTGATGCGCGAGTTGCTGGTGGTCTTCTATGGCAACGAACTCGCGCTGGGAGTGATGCTGGCCAACTGGCTTCTATGGACGGCGCTCGGCGCAAGTTTGCTCGGGCGATGGGCGATGCGCTCGAGCCATCCGCGAAAACTCGTAGCGGGGCTTCAGGCACTGCTGGCTTTTGCGCTGCCGCTCACCTTGCTGGCCGTCCGAGCCAGCAAAGGCTTTTGCCAATCGGTCCCCGGAGAAATCCTGGGGCCCGTGCCGATGTTTTTGACCTCCTTCGCGACGCTCAGTGTTATCTGCGTGATCTCCGGCGGGCTGTTTGCGGCGGGCAGCCGGCTGTTCGCGGATGTGGCCGGCGCCTCGACCGCCACGGCCACGGGCGCCGTGTACCTGCTCGAAGCGGCAGGGTCGGGCGTGGGCGGCGTGCTTGCCGGCGTGGCGCTGGTACGGCTCGCGACCCCGTTTGAGATTACGGCGCGTGAGGGCGTGCTGACTCTCCTTGCCGCTTGGGCGCTTCTCGCCC
>JBEKAD010000402.1:0-5416 GCA_050018435.1 Terriglobia bacterium | reverse complement strand
CCTCCTTGAAACAACCACAGACCTAAACTCATCAGGTTTGCAGCTAACATAGTGTTGTTTTCCCTCCTCAAAAATTACCAGAATCTTCTGGTTATTCTGCCAACGTGAAGTTCACATCGATCTCGGTAGACACCTCTACCGCTTCGCCGTTCAGCAACGTGGGCTGATAGCGCCAGCGCTGCACGGCATCCAGAGCCGCTTTGACCAGCAACGGGTGGCCCTGGAGGACTCTCAAATCTTGAATCGTGCCATCCTTACTAATGATCGCATCCAGGCGCACCACACCCTGAATGCGCGCCATCTTGGCGAGGGGCGGATACTCGGGCTTGGGCTGGAAAATCAGCCTCGCCGATTCCACCTGGCCGCCGACCCGGATGCGCCGGGGAGTTTGCGGTTTCGGTGGGGGTGGGGGGGGAGGAGTAGCGGCCGAAAGCACGCCGCCGATGATTCCGCCCAGTACACCCCCCATCGTGCCTCCCGGAATGCCGCCCGGAACGCCACCGACCACGCCCGCCGCGCTGGGAGGCTGCTCAGGCTCGTCCTTGACCTGGGCGATGGTCTTGGGAATAACCGTGGGCGCGCGCATAATATCCTCGACGCTGACCCGATGGATGATTCTGGGAGCAGGAGCGGCCGCCGCGGGCGGAGGCGGGGGCGGAGGTGGAGGTGGAGGCGCTGCCAGGAAGGTCATCAACTGTGCCTTGGGCAGGGCCTCGGTGTAAATCAACGGGACCAGGACCATCACACCGACAATGATGACTTCAAAAATATACGCGATGGGAAGGGTGGCGCGTTTCCAGTCACCCGTCTTGGCCGCGCTATACATCAGATAGATGACAAATCCCACCAGAGGGAGCAAAAAGTTGATTACAAACCAAACGCCGCGGTGGAAGCCGAAGCGTTTTGCGTCCGCCACGACATAGCAGAGGATCAGGGCGAAGCCGGCAATGGCCGAACCCACAATCGCCGCCTGGGTCGCAATCACACTCGTCTCGTTGGCCGAGACCATGGGCAGTGCAAAGAACAAAGTGCAGAAGACGGCCGCGCCGATGGCGAGAGAGATGAGCCAATGTATGCCGGTCAAAACGGGCGCCATCTTCGACGAGGACTCCAGCAAGCTGTCTTCAAACATGGATTATCGCCTCCTCAAAAACTACGCGCGATCGGGCCCCGCCGCAGTGAGCGGACTGAACCGGCACGCGCTCAAGCTACCTTGACCCTCGCACTCATTCCACCCTTGGCAAGACGCTGATAAAAATACACCACAATCGGGCTGGCAATAAAGATCGATGAATAAGTGCCAATGATCACTCCCACCACCAGGCAAAAAGCGAATCCGTGGATGACTTCGCCTCCAAACAGGAAAAGGGAGAGAACCGCCAGAAAAGTCAGGCCCGAGGTCAGGATGGTCCGGCTGAGAGTCTGGTTAATACTGCGATCCACGAGTTTCGAGAATTCCTCGCGTTTGGTCGCATGGACGTTCTCCCGGATTCGATCAAAGACCACGATCGTGTCATTCATGGAGTAGCCCACCAGGGTCAGCAGGGCCGCGATGACCGTCAGGGTAATTTCCTTATTCAGCAGGGAGAAAAATCCAAGCGTAATAATCACATCGTGGAAAGTGGCCACCACGGCTGCGACGCCATAGATTAACTCAAAACGAAACCAAATGTAAATCAACATGGCGCCCAGGCCCGCCAGGGTTACGTAAAGGGCTTGGCGGCGCAGGTCGGAGCCCACCTTCGGCCCCACGATCTTGGTGTTAGTGACGGCGTAGCTGGACAAGTAGAAGTCCTTGGTCAGCGCCGAGATTACGGTCGGGGTAACGCCCGGCACGTTGCGCAGGTCGTTAAGATCCGCCAGGAGACCGCTGCGCGGGGGAGCATTCCGGTAGTTGACCACGGCGTCGGCAAGATCGCGATAGGTTTTGGTGGCGATATCCAAACCCTTTACCCCCACGCCCAGGGGATCGTCTGCCGTCAGATGCTCCGCCACCGTTTGCGGGCTCGCGTTGTTGAAGTCCGCCTTCCCCTCCGGGCCCTTACCGAAAAGATCCGAAAGGCCCGTGGCGATCGCCTGCTTGCCAGTGTCCAGAGCGTTGCTGGAAGTGGTGGTCTGAAGGTCGAGCCCGATAATCACGGCGTGATCGCTCGCCGGCCCCAATCCCTGGATCGTAGCGTTGCGCAGACCCGCGTGGTCCAATTCGTGGCGGATGGAATCAATGTTGGGGAGTTGGGAAAACTTTACGTCCACCAGCGTCCCGCCGCGGAAGTCAATCCCGTAGACCAGCCCCCCGTGAACGACCATGGAAATAATCCCCGTCAGCGCCAAGGCCAAGGAAAGGGAAATGAAGTACCACTTTATTTCCATCCAGTCAATCTTTGGTTCGTGGAAAAGCTCCATGGACCCCCTTCACACTTCTCCAAGGAAATTGACACCGCAGGGACTCGCCAAGTTCCCAAATATTACTCGCCTGGATTTCTCACCACGGGTTTGGAAGGGCGGGGCTTCAGCCCCGCCGTTACAAGCCCTTCCTGATTATTCCCATGTCCCGCGCCCCGCGCAGCCCCGATGTATCGGGGCTGCGCGGGGCGCGGGACGAACGGAGGACGGGAGCCGCGATCTCGGCGGGGCTAAAGCCCCGCCCTTCCGGCAGTTCCCCAAATGCGTCCGTGCGTAGTGAGAAATCCCCCCTAGATGCTCAGCACCGCACCTTTTTCACGCTGCGTAAGACCGTAATCAAAAATCACCCTCGAGACAAAAACCGAAGTAAACAAGTTGGCCAGCAAGCCGATCGTCAAAGTCACGGCAAAACCCTGAATCGGCCCTGTCCCAAAGGCGAAAAGGATCGCGGCAGAAACTATCGTCGTAACGTGGGTGTCAATAATTGTTCGAAAGGCTTGTTCAAAGCCCGCCGCAACCGCCGCCCCGACGGCCTTGCCAAGGCGCAATTCCTCGCGAATCCTCTCGAAGATGAGCACGTTAGAGTCCACACCCATACCAACCGTCAAAATGACTCCCGCGATGCCCGGCAGCGTAAACGTACCGGGACTTGGAGCCCCGACGGCAAACGTGACCAAAAGCCCGACAGCCGCGATGATTGCACCCGCGATCGGACTAACAACCCACGCGACGAGCACCCCCACAGCCAAGATCGCAAAAAGCTTCAGATCAACGAGGGCGGCAATCAAAATGAGTAGATTCAGCACCAATGCCAAGTCGGCATTTACTCCGGACCCACGATAATAAACCAGCATGAAGCCCATCACCGCGAGTAAGCCCACAATGGAAGCGATGACCCCATGGCGGATGGAATCGGCTCCCAGCGACGGGCCGACGGTCTCCTCAGAAAGATATTTGATCGAGGCAGGGAGGGCGCCGGACCGCAACACCAGCGCCAGGTCTTGGGCCGTCTGCGGGGTGAAATTCCCCCCGGTAATTTCACCGCGGTCGGTAATCTGGCCGTGAATTGACGGGGCGCTGTAAACACGATTGTCCAGAACAATCGCCAGGAGTTTGCCGATGTTCGCGCCGGTGACGCGGCCGAAGCGCTCGGCGCCATCGCGGTTCAGCGTAAAGTTCACGCTGGGCCGCCCGGCTTGATCATGGGAGGGCTCTGCCCCGCTCAAATCGCGCCCCGTGACCGCCGCGATGCGGTTCAACACATACCAGACCTCATTGTGGGTTTGTTCGTCAGTACCCGGAACCAGTTCGGTGTCCGGCGGCAGGACTCCGCCATGCGCAGCCAGGGCCGCCTCACGGGAAGAATAAGGACCGTCCTGCACCAGCTTCAGTTCCAGCAGGGCGGTGGATTGCATGATGTCTTTGACGCGGGACGGGTCATCCACCCCCGGCAACTGTACCACTAATTCGAAATCACCCTGGCCGTACTCGGCAATCGTCGGTTCCGTCACCCCCAGGGCGTCCACGCGGCGGCGAATGGTGTCCATCGCCTGCATTAGCGCTTGGTTACGAATGATGGCCGCCGCGCTCGTCTTCAGAACCAGCAGCCGGGCGGTCTCATCGCCGGGAACTCGGACCAAGTCCCAGTCGGAAAACTGGCCGCTCGCCACGGTTTGCAAGTCTGCTGACCTATCCTGGGGAATACCTTTGATCAGGATCCGGTGGCTGGGGGGATTCTGGGTCTTGTCGTCGTCGGACTGACAATCTGCGTAAGGGACGTTCTTGGCTTTCAGTTCATCTTTCAGCCGCTCGAGCGTCTCGCCGGACGTAATGTTCACGGCATCCTCAACCTGCACTTGCAAAACCAGGTTGGTTCCACCTTTCAGGTCCAGCCCTAGGTGGATACGGTTGTGGACATTGTCCTTGAGCTCCTGCACGTTTTTGGGAAAGCCAATGATTCCCAAAAGACATGCCACAACCACTATCAAAATAAAAATCGCCCGGCCTCGAATCTTGGTTTCCATGTAATGAACTACCTCAGCAGCCCTTTCGAAATAGCCTCGTCAATCAGCGCCCCCTAAACCCTCCCGGCATTGGGAAGGCGATTGCCTCTTGCTTGGGTCTGCGACAAAGTGTCCGCAGGGCAACCCATGAACCCCTTTAAGCCCTTATATCAGGCTGTAAGGGCTTATAAGGGCTTGTAAAGCAAAAGCCGGCAGGAACTCGATCCTCGCGCCTACCACTTTTTCCCTTTTGCCCCGGACTCCTGCTTGCTTGACTCCACCGCCTCCTCGGTCACGACCCCCGTAATGGCCGACCGTGCCAAGTCAACCTTGACTTGGTTGGCAATCTGCAACTGCACCGTGCCATTCCGGAAGCCCACGATCGTACCGTAAATCCCGCCGCTGGTCACTACCCGATCTCCCGTCTTCAGGCTGGCGAGCATCTCCTGGAGCTTTTTGCGCTGCTTCGATTGCGGCGCCAGGACCAGAAAATACCAGATGGCGCCAATGGAGACGAGAAATAAAAGCGGCGCGGGAAACGCACCCGCTGAGCCGGGGTCCGCCGCCAGGAGGATAGGGTTTACGAAGAGGCACTCGATCAAGGTCCGGCCGTAGTTTCTAAGGATTCAGGATGAAAAACCCGTCCGCGAATTACGGGATTTTCTCGGTTCGGGCTTTCCGGATTCGCTTCGGGTATGTAGCGCCGCCCTTCGGGGCGGCACTTGCCGGGCTAAAGCCCGGCGCTACAGATGTGAGCGTACCCTACAGTGGAATTCCGCGAACTCTCCAAACAGGAGAGACTGCCTGATTCTGCGCATAGTGTCAAGGTAAAAGTGGAGGTTGTGATGCGTGGCCAGGATCGCTCCCAGCATTTCGCCCGTCACAAAAAGGTGGCGAAGGTAGCGGCGCGAATAGCGCCGGCAAACGGCGCAGGTGCAGGATGGGTCGAGAGGCCCGTCGTCACGGGCATAGCGGGCGTTCTTAAGAACGACCTTGCCCTCGGAAGTGAA
>JBEKAD010000401.1:0-5425 GCA_050018435.1 Terriglobia bacterium | reverse complement strand
CCCAAGCGCGTGCTCTGAAGGCGCAGTTGCGGCGAAGCGCCCGGACCGCATGGCGTTACGCGAACGATTTCGCCACGCAGCACCTGCCCGCGGACGTGGGGCGCACGGTTTTGCTGCTCGAGGAAGATCCCGTGGAGGCGGTGTTGCGGGTGGCGAAGGAACTTCACGCGGGACTGGTGGTGTTGGGAACGCACGGGAGGACTGGGCTGGCGCGCATCCGGATGGGGTCGGTTACGGAAAGCGTGTTGCGGCAAGTGGGCACGCCGGCGCTGACCTTGGGGCCGCGCCTCCAGCCGTCACCGCGCCTGGCACAAATCCACCGCATCCTGTGTCCGGTGAATTACACCGCCTTGGCCCGCGCGGCGTTTGACAATGCCGTAGGTCTGGCGGAAAAGACGGGGGCAGAACTGGTATTGGTGCATGTCATGGAGCACCCTGGGGTTCACGAAGATGGGAAGCTTTCCGAGTGGGCGCGGGCGGAGGCGGGCCGGCGCTGCGTCGTGAAAGAGGTAATGCTGAAGGGCGTCGCCGCCGAGCAAATCGTCAGCGAGGCGCGCCGTTGCCGCGCCGACATGATTGTGCAGGGCGCCCAGCCGCGTAGCTTTGCGGGTACCGTCCTCTTCGGCTCGACTTCGGAGCTGGTCATTCGCAAAGCCTCGTGCCCGGTGCTCTCGGTGATCCGAAAAGACCCCACGGCCAGTCGCGTCTCACCACTTGAGAAGCTGTGAAAGAATAAACAATCTCACGCAAAGACGCCAAGGCGCGAAGACTCGCAAAGGACGACTGCCTTTGCTGTCATCCTGGCCCTTCGCTGTCATCCTGAGCGAAGCGTAGGATCTCGCTCTGCCACTCAGGGGTAAACTGCGCGAAGGATCTCGCTCTGTTCTACTCAATCCGAAATTCTTTTCACGCGGCGAAGAAAAGGCTCACCACAGAGCGCACAGAGACCACAGAGAAAAGTACTTCGGCTTGCGCGGGTAGGGATTACGGTTCGTTGACCCCCAGTTTTTATTTGCGTCTATTCTCCGTGACCTCTGTGGCCTCTGTGGTGAAGTCCTTCCGTCGCGTGTGATCGGCGCTAGTAGAAGCGAATCTCATCGATGTCGAGCCTGAAGGTTCCGGGCGGGCCGTCGGCGCGGAATTCCAAAACCAGGGTGTTTTTGTGAGGGAAAGGGTTGGGGGTTGCCAGCCACGCCGCCGGCAAGCGAACGCCTTGCCATTCGGAGTCAGGGATAAAAGTGAGGGTGGGTGCGGGAAGGGTCAGATCGGGAGGCGTGATCTTGACCTGGAAAAGACGGCTATCGCCGCGCACTTCAAACTGAATGCCGCGCCAGCTCGGAGAACCCGCGGGGAGTGTGAAGGGGTACCGGACGGCAACGTATCCCCGGTCGGAGCCGGGGGCGGATTCGACGCGCCCTTTGAAGCGTAGCGCATGCCCGGTGCCGGCGGCCCCGGGCGAGATCACCTCGAGTTCGCCGAGCGAGCGCCCGGCGGCGTTCACATCCGTCGAGACCTGCCAGGTTTTCAGCAGTATTTCGGACTCCTCCGGACTCTCGAAGTCATTCAACAAAATGCTCGAGATGGAAAGGGCATGTTGCCCGGCCGCGAAAGGCTGGCGGCTGATGAGCGAATAGGTCTGTTTCCACGTGGCGGCGAGGTTTCCATACTCATTCATCCAAATCCCCATAACCAGAAAAGGCAGCATAAAGGTTATGGAGACCAACTTGGCGCGGGTGGAGATCTTCTCCTCTTTTTCCCAGCGGAAAAGCTTCCAAGCAAAAAGCAGGCCGAAAGTGCCGGAGACGAGGAGAACCAGCATCTCCGCTTGGTGGTCGCACAGCGACTGGCCTCCCACCATGATGGCTTGAAACGAGCTGACCAGATAGGTGGCGGGCAAGAAGGCGGCGAAGCGCTGGATCCATGGGGGCAGCATCGGTAAGGGCACGGTCACCCCCGAGAGAAAGAGCAGGGTGAGCCAGACGACGTTGTTGTAAACCTGCGCCTCCTGCATGGTGTTGGCCACGCTGGCAATGGTGAGTCCGAACCCGGCGAAAGCGAAGGTGCCGACGGTGACCAGGATGAGGAGCGTAAGCAGGTCGATTCTGAGCGGCATGTGGAAGAACACCATGGCGCAGAAGACCAACATCGCGATGGTGGGAAGCTCTAGCAGATAGTTCGCCAGCAGACTACTGAACACCATCGATCCTGGCCCGAGGGGCGCCAGACGATAGCGGCGCAGGCTGCCGCGCTCACGCTGCATCACCGATTGCAATCCTAGTCCGAAGAAGCCGCTCCCCATGATATTCAGGGTTACCACCGGCCCGAACATGTAAACCACCGCCTGCGGATTGCCTCGCGCAAAGATGCCCGAGTACACAAAAAGGAAAATGATGGGAAAGAGAAAGGTGAAGAAAAGCGCGACTTTCGTGCGCATCACCAGCTTGATCGACATCAGCGCAATGCGAATTGAGGGCATCATATTAATCGGGCCATCTGGCCATTTGTTCATCGGGTCATTGAGCCACCGGGGCATGGAGTCATCGCGCCATCGGATGATTTTAAGACCAATGACTCAATGGCCCGATGGCCAGATGACCCGATCATTAGTCTTCCATCCGCCGCCCGGTCATTTCCACGAACACATCTTCCAGGGTCGGCGGAGCGATGTGAAGGTCGAGCAAGGCGTTGCCTTCTGCCTCCAGAAAGCGCACCAGCGCTGCTACGGCCACGGCGGCCGGTTGCGCGTGGAGAAAATACCTGCCGTTGACCTCCCGGCAATCGGACACCGCGTCGAGCTGTTTCAAGCGGTCGGGCGAAACGGGCTTGGCAAGGGACACCTCGAGGCGCGTGCCCTGGCCGGAGTGGAGCACCAGCTCACGCGGCGTCCCCAAGGCGATCACTTGACCGTGGTCGAGAATGGCGACGCGGTCACACAGGCGCTCGGCCTCCTCGATATAGTGAGTCGTCAGCAGGGTGGTGCGGCGCTCCTCGCGGAAGCGTTCGATGAGGGCGTAAATGTCGCGGCGCAGTTGGGCATCAAGGCCCACGGTGGGTTCGTCGAGCAATACGAGTTCGGGATTATTCACCATGGCCAGTGCCAACGCCAGCCGCTGCTTCTGTCCGCCGGAAAGCTTTTCAAAAAACGCCCGGCGCTTTTCCGTCAAGCCAAATCGCTCCAACAACATTTCAATGGAGGCCGACGTGTGGTAAAAGCTGGCGAACAAGGCGAGAGCTTCTTCCACTCGAATCTTGTCCGGCAGCACCGTGGCTTGGAGTTGCGCGCCTATTTGCTCCTTGAGGGCAGTTTGCTCGCGCCCAGGGTCCATGCCGCACACCATCACCGTGCCGCCGTCCGGCTGACGCAGACCTTCCAGGATTTCGATGGTCGTGGTTTTCCCCGCACCGTTGGGCCCCAGCAAGCCGAAAACTTCGCCCGCCTGGATTTCAAAAGTGATTCCCCGCAGGGCCTCGAGGTCCCCATAACGCTTGCGCAAACCTTCCACGCGCACGACCGCGGAGTTAGGGTCATTCGACATGATGTGAGGAGTTCATGATATCGGACAGGAATACCCGAGGCAATCAGCATGAATGTCGAGGTGACAATTTGGCACAGAGTTTGGCCCCCAGTTTGTTGACAGGATACGAGAGTGTTATATTGAGCTATCATCATATATGGTTATTTCGACCGGGGGATGAGGATGAATTGTCCATGCAAGCCTTGTCCGAGCGGTGAAAGGTTTTGGGGTGAGCAATGAAAATCTTGGTTTTGAATTGTGGCAGTTCTTCCATCAAGTTCCAGCTCATTCAAACCGACAGTGAGCTGATTGAGTCCGACACCGACCGCTGCATTGCTAAGGGAACGGTGGAGCGTATTGGGACGGACGAAGCGACTTTGAAGGTGACGGTTCCACCCGATCCGACCATGTCCGTGACCGAAGAGATTCTCGACCACCAAGGGGCGCTGTCCCGGGTGATTGCGGCGCTGAAAGAATGCCATGCGATCGCGGACATCTCGCAGATTCAGGCGGTGGGGCATCGCATCGTGCACGGGGGAGAACGCTTTGCCTCCTCGGTGATCATCGACGAGGCGGTGGAGGAGGAAATCCAGAACTGCGTGGAGTTGGCGCCGCTGCACAATCCGCACAATTTGCGCGGCTATCAGGTGGCGCGCAAGGTGATGCCGCAGGTGCCGCAAGTGGCGGTGTTCGATACGGCTTTCCACGTGTCGATGCCGGCGCACGCCTATCTGTATGGATTGCCTTATTCCTATTACCGGCGATACCACATCCGGCGTTACGGGTTCCACGGCACTTCCCACCGTTACGTGGCGTTCCGCTACCGGCAGATTTTCGGCATGGCGCGCGACGAGGTGAACCTGATCACCACGCATTTGGGCAACGGCTGCTCGATCACGGCGATTGACAAAGGCCGCTCTATTGACACCTCCATGGGATTCACACCGCAGGAGGGCCTGCTGATGGGCACGCGCTGCGGCGACATCGATTCTGCCGCGCTTTTCTACATCATGTCGAAGGATGAATTGACCTTGCACGACATGTCCACGTTGCTCAATAGGTTCTGCGGCCTCTATGGAATCTCCGGCGAGTCGAACGACATGCGCGAGCTGATGACGGCTACCGCGAAGGGGAACGAGCAGGCGAAACTGGCGATTGAGGTTTTCTGCTATCGCATCAAGAAGTACATTGGCGCTTACAGCGCGGCGCTGGGGCACGTGGACGGCCTGGTGTTCACCGGCGGAATCGGGGAGAATTCGCCCTCCATCCGCGCCCTGGCCTGTGAAGGGCTCAGCGAACTGGGAATTCAGATTGATTCGGCTCGCAACGCGGCAGTGGTTGGGAAGGAAGGTGAGATTTCAACCGAGGGCAGCCGCGTGCGGGTCATGGTGATTCCCACCAACGAGGAACTCCTTATTGCCCGCGACACCTTCCGCGCCGTGCATGGCCTGCCGAATCCGCATTGAATTCGGGACACGGGGTTCGGGACACGGGACACGGGACTCGGGTTCGGGTCTGAGGTGCCCTGCCGTGTCGACAGGACCAAACCATAGGACTTTAGGAACAGGTGTTTCGCGCGAACCTTAGCTTTCCTTATCCCGAGTCCCGTGTCCCGAGTCCCGATTCCCGAGCCCCGGCGTGCTGACCGGTTTGCCCGCCATGGCTTCTTGCAGCGCCACCAAGGCTCTGAATTTTCATGCTGCCTTTCTAATTAAGATGAAGGGATCAACCCTTTGCATTCAAAGGCGATCCGGTGTATGTTTCCCGCGTCTGGGGAAAGGCAAAGAGCATTTTCAGCGAAGTCGGTGGATTCGGGGAAAATGACTTTGAGACGAGCGCGGAGGGAATTCTGGTGGGCATCATAAGACACCTTCATCCGATCGGCATAACTGTGTTTGCCATGTTGCTTG
>JBEKAD010000400.1:0-5430 GCA_050018435.1 Terriglobia bacterium | reverse complement strand
GAACTCCCAGCCCGGCGCTGTTCCTCTGCTTCATTGGATGGCGAACGAAATGGCAGGCGAGCGTTGTCTTCAGCACTCTGGTGCGGAGGTACTGATCGTGCCAACTGCGTATTGAAGGTTCCCAGCGACGTCGCTACGATGTTGGAACCCGTGGCGCCCACAGCGGCGAATGCCGGGCGGGAATTGAAGGAGCCTGTCCCGAACAAGTCCTGGCCCACGGTGACGTTGAAGGGCGATCCGGAGGATGCGACCAGGAAGGGACTGAGGCTGATTCGATGCGGCAGGTTCCAATTACCGATCAGAACCACCCGGTTTCGGACATCAAATGGCACCCGCCCGTAGGTCTGTTCGATGTCGTACGGGTTCATGATCAACCCCCCGCCGTTTCCGTTGGTGTCGGCGTTGGCACAACCGAGCGTGTAAAATCCGCCGAGCGTAAGCTTGTTATTCAAGCGCAGGTTGAAATTGGCAATCAGTTGGTTTTGGTTGAAGAGGCCGCCGGACTGGAAATCGTAGATGTTCCCGGCGGCGTTGCCATAGGGCCGTGTCCCAAGCTGAGGTTGCCCCAACGGAAAGGTCCCGGGCAGAGGTGCATTGATATCGTTGGTGATAAGTTGGTGGACTCCGTGTGAATTGAGATAGGTTACCGAAACCTTGGCATTTCTTGAAACCTGCTGCTCGATGCTTATCGCGGACTGTATTGTGTAGGGAGCCCGCAAATTGGGATCGATTTCGTACCGTGTGGTGGTTACCGCATAGCTGGAAAGACTGCTCATGCTGGGGATGACCGGGAAAAAGCTTGGCGACGGAACCAGGAACTGTTGCTGGTTCGTGCCATTCAAGCGCTCGGCTTGGAGCAGGAGGCTTTCCGGAAACCGGTCATAGAAGACGCCAAAGCCGGCGCGTATAACCGTTTTCGCCGGCGCGTTTTTACCCCGGCCCAGCCCCCAGGCAAAACCCACCCGTGGCGCAAAGTCGGAATGATCGGAAATGCCCGATTGCGAGTCCCAGCGCAAGCCCAAGCTGAGTGTCACGCCGGGGTGAAGTTGCCAGTCATCCTGCGCATATAGCCCTACATCCAGCAGGTTGACAGTGGTGAGAGGGGTTCCGGCGACGATGAGAAACTGGCTGGCCCCACTCGTCTGGCAGTTCGTTCCTCCATTGTTTGCACAAGATTGAAGATTTTGTTCGGCCGTTTGGTAGGCATCCAGGGAAGGGAACGTGAACGTCCCGTTGAAGTTTGCATTGGAACTGCTGGAATCCTGCACGTCCCGCAAACGGCCTCCCACCACCAAGGTGTGCTTGCCGAAGAAAAAGGAGGTCAGGTTCTGCACCTCGTAGTGGTTTTGTGAATCGGTGGGCGTCCCGGAAGAGCTGCCGCCCCCGTTGAATGCTCCCAGCACCGAAATGGTGGTGCCAATGGTTTCGGCCGCGGAGTTGGAGTTTTCGTGCAAGTATTGGAAACGAAAGCGGTTGAGCGTTTTGGCGCTGAACACCTGCGTGTCGCTCATCTGCAAGGTATGCTCGTTGCTGTGGCTGTTGATGCCTTGCGAAGCAAGAGTCCATTGCCCGATCCCGCTGTTGGTGGCATTGTTGTCAAAAAACTGATAGCGAACCGAGAGGACATTGTTGTTGCTCAGTTGAAAGTCAGCGCGCGGACTCAGGTTGGTTAAGGAATGAGGACTGGCGACGGCTTGGCTTAGCGAAGTTTCGGCGAGAGTGGTGGGGTTGAGAACAAACGCGGACACGACGGCGTCGTCGCCAATGTCACGGCGAAAGAGGGTGAAGAAAAAAGAGGCCTTCTTGCCGAGTGGACCTCCGATGCTGGCGTTGAAGAAATCCGTGTGATACCCCGGTTCCTGCCCGGCGAAAGGGTTCCGCGTGTTGAAAGGCGAGGCGTTGATATCGCCCATCACCTGGCCGTGGAATTTGCTGGAGCCCGGCCGGGTGGTGATTTCGATGCGCCCATAGCCCAGCTTGTCATATTCCGCGGAGAAGGGATTCGAATTGATGCGGATTTCCAGGATGTCCGCTTTGGGGGGCAGTTGGCCGGCGGTGAATCCATCCACGTAAATCTGGCCGCCATTGGGTCCCGCGGAGGGCCCCGCCAGAGCTTCCAGTTCCGACTGCAATTCATCCGGGTCGTCCGAGAGCGCTTGCAGATCCTCTCCCTTGATCACGATGGCGCTGGCGTTATCCTCGGGATTGACGCTTACCTTGGTGGTTTCCTCGGTGACCTCCACCTTTTCCACTTCCTCGGCGATCTTGAGAGCGATGTCAACTTTGCCCGTCGTGCCGGCGGACACCTGGACGTTCTGCTGCTCAAAAATTGCAAAGCCCTTGGCGCGGGCTCTGACTGTATAGGTTCCGGGGGCCAGGCCTTTGATATCGTATGTTCCATCCGCATGAACCACGCCCGGTTTGGCTTGCCCGGTGGAAGATACCGCGGCCACCCTGGCGCTGGGGACGCCGGCGCCCGAGGGGTCCGAAATCTGGCCGTGAACCGCGCCGGAGGGAGCTTGCGCAAGCAGAAATCCTGGGGAAAGCAACGAAAGGAGCAGCAATTCCGCGAGGGGCGCTCGTGCTCCAAAGATCCGGAATTTCATTCTGTCTCCTCAAATAGCGCCACGGCTTGACGGCCCGGCGCTGCACAAAAGGCCTTGGCTCCCCCGAAGCCTGTGGAGGGGTGATTGCTTCAAGGGGGCAAAAGTGATTTTTGGAAGCCCACGGTAGCGTGTTGCTCCTGCGCGTGTAGCTACCTTCCACCAGCAATTGCCTTCCTTAAATCAGACGTACCTGTCCGTTGCGGGGTTTCATACCTTTAACAATTCTTGGGGGGTCATGCCCCGAGCCTTGAGGGGTAGAACTATCGCCGCGGCGACCGAGGGGGTTGTTAATTTGAATTTACAAACCTCTCCCCTTTAAGGGAAATCGTCGTTTCGATACGAACTTGCTATCCTCGCCCCCTTGGGGGAGAGGGTGGACCGCCACCGGCGCTTTCTCCAGCCGGGGCGGGCCGGGTGAGGGGGTCAAAGCCGTGCTGCCTAATTCAAATTTGATTCAGCGCGTTCATCTAAGTGCTGACCCCCTCACCCGCCCTCGTCCCTCGGGCACCCTCTCCCCCAAGGGGGCGAGGGAAGTAAATCCAAATTATCTCCCCGCTCGTCACATGATTCGGAAAATTTGTTTCCGTTTCTCGCTGCTTCAATAGCCGTGGCCATGGAAATCAGGTACACTGGCGCGCATGAAACGCACCCTATCGTCTCTATTGATCATTGCCTCGACATTTTTCTCGCAATCTCTGGCCGCGGAATCGGTATTACACCCCGTGGACCTGCGTTGCGAGTACCTCAAAAACCCTCTCGGCATCGACCGCACCACTCCCCGGCTCAGTTGGAAGTTGCAAGCTGCTCCGCCTGCCGGGCGCAGTCTGCGACAGACGGCTTTCCAGATTCAGGTCGCCTCGACGGAACAAGCGCTGCGCGGCGGCAAGGCTGACCTATGGGATTCCGGCAAAGTCAACTCCGACCAGAGTAACCACGTTACCTACATCGGCAAGGCTCTGGAATCGCGTCAGTCGTGCTGGTGGAAGGTGCGAATCTGGGACCAGGATGGCAAGGCTTCTGCGTGGAGCGAACCTGCTCTGTGGAGCATGGGATTGCTTCAGTCGAGCGACTGGGACGCGAAGTGGATCGGCTTGAACAGCGGGGACCAGACGCTACCCAGCGATCACGCGCGCACGCACCTTCCTGCGCGCATGTTGCGGCGGGAGTTCGAAGCCCCCAAGCCGATCCGTCGCGCCACGGTATACGTGACCGGCCTGGGGTTCTTTGACCTTTACCTGAACGGTGGCAGGGTGGGGGATCACATCATGGATCCCGCCCTTACCGAGTATTCCAAGCTAATCCTCTACGTCACGTTTGACGTGACCCGTCAACTCAAGCCCGGCAAGAACGCCCTGGGCGCGGTTCTGGGCAACGGGAGATTCTTCGCCCCCAGGGGGGGCAACGAGCATCCCGTAAGATTCAAGACTTATGGCTACCCGAGGTTGCTGCTTCAACTCGAAATTGAATACGCTGATGGCACGCGCCAGCGGGTGGCGAGCGACGGCGACTGGAAGGTCACGGCGGACGGCCCGACGCGCACGAACAACGAATACGATGGCGAGGAATACGACGCCCGCAATGAAATGGTGGGCTGGGACCAGCCGGGATTCAACGACACGCGCTGGCAAAAGGTGGACCTGATGGACTCGCCCGGCGGACGCCTGCAAGCCCAAATGCTGGAACCGACCCGCATCACCCAGGTGCTCAAGGCTGTGTCCATCCGTCAAACCAAGCCGGGAACCTACTTGGTGGATTTCGGACAAAATTTCTATGGCCAAGTCTGCTTGCGCGCGTCTGCTCCCGCCGGCACCGTGGTGAAGATGCGGCAAGCTTACAGTCTTAACCCTGATGGCTCGCTGCGCTCCCAAGACAACCGCAGCGCGCTGGCGACGGACACCTACATTTTCAAAGGCGTCGGGGTGGAGACGTGGAGCCCGCGATTTCGCGGGCAGGGATTCCGCCGCGTGGAAGTGACCGGCCTGCCGGGGAAAGTCACCGCCGATCAGTTCACCGGACTCGTGGTGGAGAACAACCTCGATCCGGTTGGTTCCTTCGAGTGCTCCATTCCGCTGCTGAACCAGGTTTATCGCAACGTGCGGTGGGGGGAGCGCATGTTCCTGCGCAACGGCGTCCCGCTTGATCCCGACCGCGACGAACGCCAGGGCTGGACCGGCGACCCGTCAAAGGACGGGGAAGGAGAAGCCTTCAACTTCAACGTGGCCGCGTTCTACGACAAGTGGATTAACGATGTCTTCCTGGACCAGCGGCCCGACGGCAAGCAGTCCGATGTTTCTCCCGACTATTGGGTGTACTACAGCGGTGACATTGCATGGCCCAGCGTTCTTACCATCATTCCGGATTGGTATTACTCGTTCTATGGCGACCGGCGCATCCTGGAAGGGAATTACGAGCCCATGAAAAAGTGGGTGGATTACTGCGCCCGCCAACTGAAAGCGGATTACACCGTCGACAAAACGGAATACGGAGACTGGTGCGACGCCGCCTCCATGGACGGGAAGGGTAAGGACCGCGGCGCCACCAGCCGGCCCCTGATCGGCACGGCCTACTGCTACCTGAACGTCAAACTCATGGCACGGGCGGCGCAGCGGTTGGGCAAGACCGAAGATGAAAAGCATTACACGGACCAGGCCGCCAAGATTCGCGAAGGCTTCAACCGGCGATTGTTCAATCCCCAGACTGCCCAGTACGAAGGCGCTACCCAGGCCTCCTACGTGCTGCCGCTGGCGTTTGGACTGGTCCCCGAAGAGTCTCGCCCCAGGGTTATCCAGAATCTGGTGGATGACATCATGATCCAGCATCATGG
>JBEKAD010000399.1:0-5766 GCA_050018435.1 Terriglobia bacterium | reverse complement strand
ACCTTTCATCCCGGTCATCAGGCGATCGTGAACTTCCCGGCTCGACTCCACCATGAAGCCGTCCGGTATGCGGTACTGGAGTGGCAGAGAGGTCCCTCGCCATGTCGCGCCGTTATGGCACATCATGAATTTCCCGCTGCCGTGGATGATCTTGCGAAGGTCGAGCAGGTCTTCCTGCACCTGTTGATCCGCCCACGCGTACCATGCCTGGAGCGCCTGCATATCGGCGTCCTTGGGCATCGTCGCCGGATCGGTGCTCAGGCCGGGGTGGCCGGCGAAATCCCGCAGGCGGTCCAAATCCATGCCGCTAAATTTCCGGAAGGCTGTCAAAATACACGCCATCGATATCGTGCGCGCAAAGTTCCCGAGCCACTTGGCGGACCGCGGCGCGATAGACATCCCCCGTCGTGCAAAGCATCCTCATGGGGGGCGTCCAGCCGATGTGCGCATAGAGGCCGTAAGGTTTTCCTTCCGGATCGCGCAACAACCAATCCGCGAATTTGGGATGCGCTTGGAGATAATCCGGCTCCAGCATGATGGGCGCGCCGAAGCCGGTGTAGCAATACAGGTGCATGCCGGCGCGGCGGCACTCCCGCGCGACCTCATCAATCAAATCGCGCCCGCCCAGTTCCTCGTGGACCGGAAAAGCTTGGCTCGGGTAATACGCGCGATAACCAATCGGCTGAAACCGCAGCAGGTTTCCTCCCAACTCGCCCACTGCTTCAACCAACCGCCGGGCGTCAAAGTCCTTCATGTGGGGGTAAACGGGTGGCGAGTAGCCGTCAAAATAAATTGCCTGCGAATAGTGCAGCCATTCCGGAGCTTGGTAGCCATCGCTGGCAAAGTCCATGCGCGGCGGGGTAGGTCTGGGCGCGGCGTTCTGTTGGGGACTCGCTAATCCCCTGCGCCATCCTGCCCACGCGCCGAATCCGCCCACCGTACCTTGCAAAAATGCTCGGCGTTTCATGAAGCAACTCATGAAGGGGTATTTGGCCAATATTTTGCGACTTCCGGTGGATTGCGCAGAGCGAAGCTCTGCGGTTGGCAATAGAAACGCAGAGCTGCGCTCTGCGCAATCCATCCTATCTCTCAACATCCTACGCAGAGCTGCGCTCTGCGCAATCCTTCAAAGCCTCTATCTGCGAAATCTGTGCAATCTGCGGATGGACTTCATTCTGCCTTCTGCGTGAGGGTTCGAAATGACAGGCCAAAGGCGGCGGGATAATCCCGGCCGCCAAGCGGTTGGGGTCCAAACACGAGGTAATCATCACCCGGGGCGCGCCCCGCCCCCGCCCTCAGCTCAAAGAAGTAAAGTTTCTTGGGGTCAAGCCGAACCGGCTTCCTGAGTCCAGCCTCGTACCACAAGTCGTATTGCGGGTACACATCCTTGGAAAGCACCTCGGCTTCACCCAAGTCCGCCGATCCTTCCTGCGACCCGAAGCGGACGATCAGATTTCCGGGGTTCCCGGTGCGGGCGAGCTTGAAGGCCATGCCCGTAAATACGGGCGATCCGGCGGAGACGTAGAATTTCCCGCGAATCGTCGCCGTCGGACTCGAGTCCAGAAGTTGCGTGGCGTAGGGCACGCCCGGAGTCGAGCTCAGGTCATAGCCATGAAAGCCGGGAGCCAGATTTTGGTAGCAGTAATCGTCATCGCGGCAGCCATAATCGCGGCCGGCGGCGCGCCCAGGGCGCAGCCAGCGATCCAGAAAGAAAAAGGTACCGATGCCGTGGATCGTGTGGGGGCCCAGGAAATCGTCGTCGTCGATCTTGCCCTGCATTTCCCACCACGCGGCGAAAACGTTTACCTCCTGCCAGGCGCGCTGGTGCCACGCGGGAGTGGTGACGCGATCTTCGGAACCGTACTCGATGCACACCGGGCGGGGCCACATCGCCGCGATCATCTGCGTGTGCACAAAGCGGTTGAGGACGTTCCAGTTATAAAAGTCCTCGTCCGGGAGACTCCAATAAGCATTCCCGTACTGCGTCGTATCGGTGAGCATCGTTCGCCAGTCATTGAAAAACGCGGAAATCACCGTAAGTTTCAAACGCGGTTCCAAAGGGGGCATCCAGAGGGCGGAATATCCACCATACGAAAGCCCATAATAACCAATGCGACTAGGGTCCACAAACGATAATGACTGCAAGAAATCAACCACGCGATGGAGCTTGGCCAGTTCGATGCTTGTGCGCATCATTCCGAGGGGGGCCGCCAGGCGCACCAGAGGGTTGACAAGATCCGCCCGATGAACGATGGCGGGCGCCTGATGCACCTCCGGAACCGTCAGGTAGGGGGCGAAGATGACATAGCCGCGTTCCGCCAACCGTTGTCCGAAGCGGTGGTAAAAATGGTCGTTGGTTTCAAGGTGGTCCCCGACGCCGCTAACGTATTTGGGCGCGCCGCCAAAGCCGTGTTGACAGACGACGGCAGGAAGGCGCGCGGGCATGGCGCCACCCACGGCGCGCGGGACCAAAAGCTGCCCGTAGACTTCCACTCCCGGAACGACATCCAGGAACACGTCATAAGCCAGAAACTTATCGGTTTCCGCCACCAATGCCGTGCGGGCGTTCATCGGAACCTTGTCAATAGGAATCACGCCCACCAGGTGAGCTAACTCCGCGCGCAGCTTTTGTGCCTTCTGCGGGCGGTCCGCCGCCAGCGTGGAATCGAGTTGCCAGTACTTCTTGATGATTTGGCTGCTGGCAGCGATAAGATTCTGCAAGTACTGAAACCAGGACTCAAAATGCTGGTTGCGGGCCTCGTCAACCTGCGAGAGAGGAATTTGCAGCGCGATTTCAGGCGGATTTCGGCTCTCCGTCGCGCCGAGCAGCGCCGCCATTTTCAGCGCGGTGGCTTCCAGCGCGTCTTCCTGCGGCTCAAGCCTCACAAGTTTGTCCACGGCCTGCAATCCCTTGTAAAACCGCTGGGCTCGGGCGAATTCAGCGCTGACGCTGGCCTTCGGAATCGCCCCTCCCGATGACGTGACGATGAATAAAGGGCGAGGAGCAATCAGCGCCGCCACTTCCGCGTCGCCAAACTCATTGAGCTGTCCGTAGAGCATTTGGTCGACGGGTTCCTGCCAACAATTCTCCCTTTGCTGAAAGTAGTCGAGGCTCGCCACGCCGGCGAACTGCTCATCCAGAGCTCCCGCATAAAGAGCGGTCATTCCTCCCTGGCCTTCCCCCATGACGGCGATGGGTTTCAGAGCGACCTCCCGCCGCGAGGCGAGAAACTGGCGCAAGGCCAGCGCCTGCTGCACCTCCAACCCGACCATCGTGCGGCCTACGATGAAGCCGGCGCGCCACAAAACTCTGCGCCGATCTTTGTCGCCCGCTTGCCGGCAAATGGGGTGATCATCGCGGCGCTCCACGGTGATGGGAATAGCCACTGCAACGTTCCGCGCGAGGAGCGCTTTCAGCCATGCGGCAGGCGTCGCCCCTTCCACGATGCCGGCAAACTCTTCGCGGCTTTCGGTGGCGGGAGGAATGGCGATGATGCCTGCCGTCAACGCCCCGGGGCGCGGGGAAAAAACCAAGGCGCGCGCGCTCAACCCGGAGTCCATCGGGAGGATCACGTCCTCCACCCGCAGGTTCGCATCCTCGTGCAGAATCTTAATTTGCGCAGTCTCCAGCTTGGGCTTGACGAGGCCCAGCATTTCGCGGAGATCCACCCGGTGTTTTTGCACAGAGGCCCTGTAGGCGCTAAGGGAAGAGAAGTCGAGGCGCCAAAGGAGGTCGCGCTTCGCCGGTGTGGCAGCAATTTGGGAGGTGAAGTAGTGGATGATTTGCTGGCGTTGTTCCTCGCGAATGTCGTCGGTGACGGGCGCGGTCAAAAGCGCCGTCCCTTCTAACGCAAAGGTTGCGTGGCTTGAGGTCTGAGATTGCGGACTGCTGACTTCAGCGGTTGGGCGAAGGGCTTGCTGCGGCTGCGCTCTTCCGGACGATACAAACCGCGCAGACGTTAGACCCGCGAGAATTATGGCGATCAGACATAGCAAATGAAGCTTGCGCACAATGCGGTTCCCCCGAGCTCGGCGCCGCGTCCGAGCTGCCCGTGACAATGTCTCGTGCTTACGGGCAGATTCCCTATTCTTAGCGGGTGAGATATTAGCTTTCATTGAGCCGAATTAAAATGCTAATCCTGCATGAAGACCCTGCACTACTCGGAGACATTTTTCGTCCTCCTGACCGCGGTCTCGTGCGGCGAAATTCGCGTGTCGTAAACCACCTTCTAGGTTCTGTTTGCTCCCATACCCTGCTACACTGTCTCCGCTGCAACACCATCGGAGAAATCATCGCAGTTTCGTCTCCGAATCCCAAGACTGACGAGGTGCCCACATGGCAAGTTCTTATAACCGACGAAGGTTCTTAAAAGATTCCGCCACCTGGGTAATGGCTGTGCCCGCCATTTCCGGTTTGAGCAACAAACAAGGTCTTCTTCTTGGCCAGGGAAACGCGAGTGCCCCCGACGCATTACAGCGGGCATTTCATGAGCCTCCAGATGGAGCTTGGCCCTGGGTTTACTGGTTTGTGTCTGATGGTAACCTGACGCGCGAAGGCATCACCGCTGATTTCGAGGCGATGAAGCGCGTGGGTATTCACGGTGTCCTCTACATGGAGGTTGACCAGTTCGTGCCGAAGGGCCCGGCGCGTTTCCTGAGCCCCCTGTGGAGGGAAATGCTCCAGCACGCGATGACGGAGGCCACGCGCCTCGGCATCACGATCAACATGAACAATGATGGTGGCTGGTGCGGCAGCGGCGGTCCCTGGATCACACCCGAACTCTCGATGCAGGTGGTCGTGTATAGCGAAACGACGCTCCAGGGCCCCAAGCAATTCACCGGGACGCTTCCCCAACCCAAGACGGTGGAAGGCTTCTATCAGGATATTGCCGTGCTGGCATTTCCTTGCCCGGCGGGAAGTGTGCGGATGGCGGAATGCTCGCCGACCCTGACTTTAGGCATCGATCGCAAACCCTTTGATTTCGCCCCGCTGCTCGACGGCAACCCCGGCACGGTGGTGGTGATTCCTCCGGCGCCCAAAGGCGAGCCGCAATATCTGAACATTGAATTCCCGACACCCTTCGCCGCGCAGGGCCTGACGGTCTCGCTCGATGTGCGGGGGGGGCACGTCGATACGACGCTCGAGGTTTCCGACGATGGCGAGCATTATCGGACCCTCCGTCCGGTAACGGTGTGGTGGCCGGTAACTTCGGTGAATTTCGAGAAGGTGGCCGCCAAGTATTTCCGGATTGTCATGCCGGGTCAGGGTGGATTTCCTCTCGGCATCGTGGAATTGCACGCGGACACCCGCATTGAAGATATTCCCGGCAAGGCATCCTACTCGCGCCATCACGGTTACCCCGGCGAACCGCTGGTTTCCCCATCGGCGACGCTGCTGCGCGACCAGGTGATCGACCTGAGCGCGAAGATGGATGCCCGGGGGAATCTAACCTGGGATGTGCCGGAAGGGAAGTGGACGGTTGTTCGTTACGGGCACACGTCCACGGGGAAAGACAATCATCCGGCTCCACTCGAAAGCATGGGGCTGGAGTGCGACAAACTGAGTAAGAAAGCCATTGAAGTTCAGTTTGACGGGTTGATGGGCAAGTTGCTGGTGGACCAAGCCGCCGTGGGGGGAAAGTCCCTGACGATGACGCACATCGACAGTTGGGAAGTGGGCTCACAAAATTGGACGCCGGGATTCCGCGAGGAATTTCAGAAGCGGTGTGGCTACGACCTGCTCACCTACTTTCCCGTACTCACCGG
>JBEKAD010000398.1:0-5451 GCA_050018435.1 Terriglobia bacterium | reverse complement strand
TATTCGTAGAAATCGTGTTCGCAGCACTCCTTAGCCGGGACACTTGGCCGAACGGGTCTGCCCTTTGCGTACACCCAGAGTACTCCGTCATCATCGGAAAAATTCGCTAGCACCAAGCGCGGGACTATGTGTTCCTTGCGGGTCGGCCTCTTCCTCTTTGGCATAACTCCTGCGATTATCGACATCCTGACCCCCTCAACGAGCTATCCTAGCATATAGACGAATAAAAAGCGAAGATAAAGGCACTCCGATGGGGGAAAAGAAAGTTTCCAAAAACACTTGCACATATACATGCACGTATGCGTATAATGTTAATGGAGGCCACACGAACATGCCAAACAAAACGGTTTACATCAAAGACTCTGACCTGCCGCTCTGGGACAGAGCACAGAAAGAACTCGGGGAAAGCATTTCCTCGGCTTTTGTTGACTACCTCAAGGAACGTCTCGAAACTGCGGCAAAACGGCACAAGGGCGGGAAACTTGATATGGTTCAAGCAATGGATGCGCTACTCGCTGAAGTCAACGCCGCACACAGTCTGGATATTGAGCGTCACCCTTTATGGTCGCCCATAATCCTCGACGCGAACTCAGTCAATATAGGCTACAAGTTGCACCAGAAGCGGGCCAATCCAGACCGCATAATGAGTTTGGTAGTTCACCCGTTAGACTTTGACTTTGACAATGATGGACAACTGAACTCGAAGACGAGAAATCGAATTACAGCGGCGATTAAGGAATTCTGGGACGGCAAGAGCACAGACCGGCACACGTTCGTGGATACTACAACATAGCGCGGGTGGCGCATACATTGCCTTTTATGTATGCGCCCCACGAACGCGGGCAACATCTCTGTCACCGCATCCAATCCGTGGCCTGTTCTGGCTTCTTGACGTGGCACAGGCACTCTTGCGTGTGTGCAGTGGACCTGTCAAACCATGATTTATCAATTCAACCCGCATAATGTATTGTCGCAATCGAAAGGTCTGTGCGCCCGCGCGGCGAGATAGGCGTTGACAGTGCCATTTCCTCTGTTATGCTGGTAAGACAAGGTGTTAAAAGGTAACAACCATGAGAACACGACAGACCTTCACTATTTCGCTTCCTCCCGCGATGGCAGAGCAGGTGGAGAAAACCATGCAGGCAGAGAATCGGACCCGGTCGGAGCTCGTCCGGGAAGCGCTCCGCACCTATATCGCCATCCGGCAATTCCCGGAGGAGACTCCCACGCCGGCCGAACTGCGGGCTATTCGGCGCGGCAGAGCCGCGTACGAACGCGGTGACTACGTGACCCTTGATGAACTCCGCAGAAGAGAAAAAGCCGTGGCTGGTAGTCCTCGCCGGGCCCGCGCAAAGATCTCTTAAACGCACCCCGTCCAACGACCAGGCTCGCATCCGCCTGGCGGTCGATGCGATGGAAGAGAATCCCTTCCATGGCGACGTGCGCAAACTCCAAGGAGGCCGGGAGGGATTCCGCCGCCGCGTCGGCGACTGGCGTATTTTTTTCGACGTCTATCCAGAAGAGCACCGCGTTGTGGTGACGGCCATTGAGCGTCGAACCTCCACAACATACTGACATTCATTCGTGAGAGGTGAGCTCGCGGCGCCCACAAACGCGGGCAACATCTCTGTCACCGCGTCCTATCCGTGGCCGGATCTGGCTTCAGTAGCACAGGCACTCTTGCCTGTGCGCTATACATGGAATGCATCAGCCTTGCGCACAGGCAAGAGTGCCTGTGCCACCTTTGCGCTGCCCCCGCTGGTTACTCCCGGGGCGGAATTTGTTGCGCGCCGTGGATGACAGCAAGGACGTCAATCTGATCAGGCTTGATGTAATAGATCATTCGAAACGGACCTTCCAGAATCTCCCGAACTTGTGGCACAGCGAATTCCGGGACTTCGCGCCCTGACAAGGGGAACTCCGCAATTTGTTGGGAGCGTCTGGTCAGCCGATCAACAACGCGCAAGGCGTATTGAGGTGAGTTTCTTGCGATATAGGCGTGAATGGCCCGCAGATGGTCGCGCGCAGTGTCCGTCCAGTGAACTTTCACTTTTCCAGGCCAAACTCTACGCGGAGCGTTTCGACGCTGGTGGTGCGCCCCGCCTGGCTATCGGCCAGACCTGATTCGATGGCCTGACGCACATAAATCTCACGCATCAGGTCATCCCAGGTGGAGTCGTCCGGCATTTTTTCGATAAGCCTTCGAGCCTCTTCCTTGATATTGGTCGTTGCCATCCGCAGGTCCCCCTTCGCCGACCCCAGCGCACCTTTAGGAATGGTACGACGGCACGCATCCACGTGCAACTGGTATCGGCGTCACCGCGGGTGGCGCCCCGATGCATCGGGGCACCCCCACGACCACGGGCAACATCTCTGTCACCGCGTCCAATCCGTGGCCTGTTCTGGCTTCAGTGGCACAGGCACTCCTGCCTGTGCTCTATGCATTGAATGCATCAGCTCTTGGCACAGGCAGGAGTGCCTGTGCCACAACCCACGGCTTGTTCGTGAGGGCTTTTTCCACCGCTTCCGGGTTTCTATCCATCACCATCAAGTAGGCGCGCACGGCGCTTTCCGGACGCCTGCGCCCTTGCTCCCATTCCTGGAGCGAGCGCGGGCACTGCGTTACCCGCTGTTGAGCCCCAAAGGGGCGACCTAATCTAGCCCAGGGCAACGCCCTGGGAATTATGGACCGGTTACAACCGCAAGCCCTGAAGGGGCGCGCTAAGGGGTCGCCCTTTCAGGGCTCAGCGGTTGAAATGCAGGGGGCCGTTTGACCCAGGCCGTTGGCCTGGGCTGTGGTAGGTCGCCCCTTTGGGGCTAAACAACGGGCAACATCTCTGTCACCGCGTCCCATCCGCGGGTGGCGCATACATTGGTTTGTATGTATGCGCCCCTCGAACACGGGCAACACCTCTATCACCGCGTCCTATCCGTGGCCTGTTCTGGCTTCTTAGCGGTGGCACAGTCCGTCAGCCGACGGATTGCCTGTGCGTTATGCATGGAATGCATCAGCCCCAGCCACAGGCAGGAGTGCCTGTGCCACCCTTGGCATCTCACGGCTTGTTCATGAGGGCTTTTTCCACCGCTTGCGGGTTTCTATCCATCACCGTCAAGCAGGCGCGCAAGTAATTTTCGATTGACGATTTTCGATTGACGATTGACGCGGGTGGCGCAATTGCCTTTTGTATACGCGCCCCAAGACCACGGGCAACATCTCTGTCACCGCGTCCTATCCGTGGCCTGTTCTGGCTTCTTGACGTGGCACCCCGATGCATCGGGGCGCCTTCTGCATGGAGGCATCAGCCTTGGGCACAGGCAAGAGTGCCTGTGCCACCCCCGTCCGTAGCTTGCGTGTGCACTAGGGTTCTGCTAGTATTGGCCAAGGAGAATCCAATGCCAACACTATATGTGCAAAACGTCCCCGAAAACCTCTATGAGGCGCTTCGTCGCCAAGCGCAACAGAATCGCAAATCGATTGCCGCGGAGGTCGTGTCGCTTCTCGAACTGAACGTGCCGACCGCCCAGGAGCTGAAGTTGCGCCGGGATTTTCTGAGGCGAGCGCGGCGGCTCCAGTTGCGCAAGGGCCGCGCCGCCGGCCCCTTCCCCTCCAGTGAGGAAATGCAGCGAGAGGACCGGTCACGATGACCCGGTTCGTGATCGATGCGAGCGTGGCGGCGAAGTGGTTCCTCCCGCCGTCCGGCGAGCCGCTGGCGGAGGAGGCGTTGCGGTTGCTCGCTGGCTATACGGAAGGCCGATTCCGGTTCGCGGTGCCGGACCTGTTCTGGGCGGAATGTGCCAACATTCTATGGAAGGCGGTCCGGCAGGGCAGGTGGACCCGCAGCGCGGCGGAGGAAGCGATCCTGGCCCTTAAGGATCGAAGCCTGCCCACGACCTCTTCGCGAGACTTGCTCGAAGACGCGTTCAGCATCGCCGCCACCTTCGATCGTACCGTCTACGACAGCCTCTATGTAGCACTGGCGGTTCGCTTCAAGGCCGATCTGGTCACCGCGGACATGCGACTGGCCAATGCACTCGCTGTACACTTGCCGGTGAAGTGGCTGGGGTCCGTGTGAGCCTTCGCTGGCCTTGTGCGGAAAGTTTGCAGATTACCTCAAGCGCGTTTCGGTGGAAGTAGGTAGCTGTCAGCACCGTCCTGCCCGTGGGCTTTTCTCATGCCTGATGCCCTTGGCATCTCACGACTTGTTCATGAGGGCTTTTTCCACCGCTTCCGGGTTTCTATCCATCACCGTCAAGTAGGCGCGCACCGCGCTTTCTGGACGGCTGCGCCCTTGCTCCCATTCCTGAAGCGAGCGCGGGCACTGCGCAACCCGCTGTTGAGCCCCAAAGGGGCGACGGAAGAGAAATTCTTAGTTTTGGTCATTTCAGGCCTGCACGACGGTCTGCGCTACGATTGCTCCTCTCAGCCCAGGGGCGCGGCCGGGCAACTCAGTTCGTAGTGACCCTATTAAAATGTTGCCGAGGATTTTCGCAGCCTTATGCTATAAGGTAAGGTTTTGCAAATGAGTCGGGGGTGAAGTCTATCGCCGGAGAGAGCGTTGGGAGTAGCGCCCAACGCCGCTGATCTGCGAGAATAACGTATCCAGGGAGACCGTGGAGGGTTCTTATGGCGTCCTTGAAAGTTGGCTTTTATGGCCACGTTCGGCAGTACCACAACCTGAAGAGTGAAATCGATGCGGCCATTCAGGAAGTCCTGGAAAGCGGCAGTTATGTGCTGGGCCCCAAGTTGGAGCAGTTCGAGAAAGACCTGGCGGCGTACTGCAACACCCAGGAAGCCGTGGGAGTGAACTCCGGTACGGACGCGCTCTGGTTGGTGTTCATGGCGCTGGGAATCGGGCCGGGCGATGAAGTCATCACCACGTCGAATACCTTCTTTGCCACCGCGGAAGCCATTTGGGTCGCCGGAGCGACAGCCGTCTTCGTCGATTGCGACCCCCAGACTTGCAACATCGATGTGAACTTGATCGAGGCGGCCATCACTCCCAAGACCAAGGCCATCGTGCCGGTACACCTCTACGGCCAGCCCGCCGAAATGCGCGCCGTGGCGGAAATCGCCAAGCAGTACAAGCTTTTTGTGATCGAAGACAACGCGCAGGCGCTGGGGGCGCGCGGCCCGGACTTCACCCTGGGCGAGCTTTCGGACGCCATGTGTACCAGCTTCATCATTCAGAAGAATCTGGGCTGCTTCGGCGACGGCGGCGCCGTGGTGACCCATCGCGCTGACATCGCCGAGAGCGTTCGCAAGCTGCGCAATCACGGCTCGGTGAAGCGCTCCGTGCACAGCATGGGATACAACAGCCGCCTGGATGACCTGCACGCCGCCGTGCTGAGCGTCAAGCTGAAGCAGCTCGACAAGTGGAACGACCTGCGCCGCGGCTTTGCGAAGCAGTACGACGAGGGACTGAAGGGCACATCGCTGAAACTGCCCACCGC
>JBEKAD010000397.1:0-5459 GCA_050018435.1 Terriglobia bacterium | reverse complement strand
AGGGCTATAGGCAAAGCTATAGCGTTAGAAAGGCTCAAGCGACCCGGTGAAGACCTGACCGTCGCGGATCTTGCGGGGGCGGACATTCGCTCCGGCGACATTGTGTTATTTCGGACCGGCTGGGACAAACGCTCGGCGTCTCCCGCATTTTTCCAGGATGAATGGCCCGGCCTCCAACCGTCACTGGTCGAGGAATTGATTCGCCGCGGGGTCAAGGCCATTGGTGGCGATATCGCCTCCGTTGACAGCCCCGCTGCCATTGCCGCCGGAGCCCCCGCTCACAAATTGGCGGGACGCGCCGGGATGCCCATTTTCGAGGCCCTCGTTAACCTGGATCAAGTGACGGGACAGCGCTTCTTTTTCCTCGGTCTGCCGCTGAAACTGGAGGGAGGCGAGGCGAGCCCGATTCGCGCGGTGGCTCTGCTCCCGAATGTTGCCCTATCAAGCAACCCACCTCGGAAAGCATGATGTCATGGCGAAGGGATAATTCCCCGCAGGTTAGCAAGTCACAATACGAGGCGGAGGCCCCCAATGCACCCCATAAGCCCTCCCTAACTGCTAGAAACGCCCGAAAGCGCGCCGTGGCGGGCGACATAATGTGGCTCACGGCGAAAGAAAAAAAATAGACAATCTCGCGCAGAGACGCCGAGGCGCAGAGGCTTGGAAAGATCAACGGCGTCGTTTTCTTTGTGCCTCTGCGGCTTTGCGTCTCTGCGCGAAATGCTTTTGCTCTTCCAGGGAATTCTTTCACAGCTTCTTGCGCCGTGGGCCATATCATGTCGCCACTACCGTGGCTTAGACCCTACCAAGCGCGCTTTCCTTCTGAATGTCCTCAAAAAACTACTCAACCATCGGGTGTATAATGGCGCACTCCTTTGCGTAATTCTTCCGGGAGGCGCGCTGCGGGTTGCAGGCGATTTCCCCCACCGGGGGCTCTCCGACCCAGCGTAATCAAGTCAACGAGGGACATATGAACAGGACCGCTCATCATCCAATGCCGGCAAGACGCGCGATATCGATTTCATTTCGCGCCGCCGCAGTTTTGACCGTAATGGCCATAGCGATGACGCTCTCGGCAATTTCCGCCATTGCGCAAGACAAATCAGCCGCAGCCCAGCCGGAGGCCAAGCCTGCCGCGCACGTGGGGCCCGACCTTACCCAGCCAACCCTTTACGTCGTCGGCTACGCCCATTTGGACACCGAGTGGCGCTGGGAGTACCCGCAAGTGATCAGCGAATTTCTCCCCAAAACGATGCACACCAATTTCGATCTGTTTGAGAAGTATCCGCACTACATTTTCAATTTCAGCGGCGCCAATCGCTATCGCATGATGAAGGAATACTTCCCGGCTGATTACGAGAAGCTGCGGCAATACGTCAAAGCGGGCCGATGGTTCCCTGCGGGCTCGTCGGTGGAAGAGAACGACGTAAACTCACCATCACCCGAATCGATCATCCGCCAAGTCCTCTACGGCAACGAGTATTACCGCCACGATTTCGGAGTGGCGAGCGCCGAGTTTATGCTGCCGGATTGCTTCGGCTTTCCGGCCTCCTTGCCGAGCATCCTGGCGGCGGCGGGCGTGAAGGGATTCTCCACGCAAAAACTGAGTTGGGGCTCATCCGCCCCGGTGGGAGGACCCACGTCCCCGGAAAAGACCCCGAAGGGCATTCCTTTTAACGTCGGGATTTGGGATGGCCCGGGGGGCAAAAGCCTGCTGGCGGCATTCAACCCGCTTACGTACAGCGGCACCATCTACTACGACCTCAGCAAAAGCAGCCCCGAGTTCAGCAAGCAACATTACTATGTCGACTGGCCCAAGCGGCTGGAGTTGGACGGCAAGGCCACCGGCCTTCCCGTCGACTATCACTACTACGGCACCGGCGACATCGGCGGTGCCCCGTCGGAGCCCTCGGTAAAACTGCTTGAAGCCATCGTAACCAGGAGTCGCACGGCTCTGCCGACCGCGCTCGAACGGACGGATTTGGACGAAGAGCAAGACGCTCAGGCGAAGGGCGCCGCGGTTCAAGTGGGCGACGGCCCCGTGCGCGTGGTCTCCTCCAAAGCCGATCAGATGTTTCTCGACATTCTCCGGTCCGGCAACGCGGGGCACCTGCTGCATTATAAGGGGGACCTTGAACTCACCAATCACTCGGCCGGCTCGCTGACTTCCCAAGCGGTTCACAAGCGTTGGAATCGCAAGAATGAGCTGCTGGCTGACGCCGCCGAGCGCGCCTCGGTTGCCGCCGCATGGTTGGGCGGCCCCCCGTATCCGTTGCAGCGCTTGAACGACGCGTGGACACTCGTGTTGGGTGGACAGTTCCACGACATCATGGCCGGCACCGCCACGCCTAAATCTTACGAATTCTCCTGGAACGATGATGTGATCGCCATGAACCAGTTCGCGGGCGTGCTGACCAGCGCCAGTGCCGCCATCGCCTCCGGCTTGAACACGCAGGCTGAAGGCACGGCGGTGGTGGTGTACAACCCTCTCAACATCGAGCGTGAGGACGTGGTGGAAGCCAGACTTTCCTTTGCCCAAGGCGTGCCGCAGGCCATTCGCGTATTCAGTCCGGATGGGAAGGAAGTACCTTCGCAGTTTGAAGCAGGCTCGCAGTCAGGGCGCGTGCTGTTCCTGGCCAAAGTGCCTTCCGTGGGCTTCGCGGTCTACGACGTCCGCCCTGCTGATACAATCGCGGCGCCATCTCAGGTAGCGCCGGGCTTCAGCCCGGCACATGCCGCCCTAAAGGGCGGCGCTACACCATCTGAACTGAAGGTCAGTGAGTCCTCGCTTGAAAATGCCCGCTACCGCATCACGGTCGATGCGAACGGCGATGTGTCGAGTATTTACGACAAGAGCCTCAAGCGGGAATTGCTCGCGGCTCCGGCGCGGCTGGCGTTGCAGACGGAACACCCGTTCAATTGGCCCGCTTGGAACATGGATTGGGCTGACCAGCAGAAGCCGCCGCGCGGTTACGTCTCGGGTCCGGCCCAGATTCGCGTTGTGGAAAGTGGACCGGTCCGCGTGGCCGTGGAAGTATCCCGCGAAACCGAAGACTCAAAGTTCGTTCAGACGATAAGCCTCGCTGCGGGTGATGCCGGCAACCGCGTGGAATTCGCGAACGCCATCGACTGGAAAACCAAGGAGGCCGCCCTCAAGGCCACCTTCCCTCTAACCGCCGCGAATCCCTTGGCAACTTACAACTGGGGACTGGGCACGATTCAACGCGGCAACAACGACGAAGCGAAATTTGAGGTTGCTTCGCACCAGTGGTTTGACCTGACCGACAAGAGCGGAGCTTACGGCGTCACTGTGCTCTCCGACTGCAAAACGGGGTCGGATAAACCCGACGACAGTACGCTGCGCCTGACCCTGATTTACACCCCGGGCATCGGCGGCGGCAACGGCCACGATTACGCCGATCAGACGACGCAGGACTGGGGCCACCATAGATTCGTTTACGGCCTGGCCTCGCACGCCGGCGACTGGCGCCAAGGGAAAACCGATTGGCAGGCGCAGCGCCTGAACGCTCCCCTGATTGCTTTTCAAAGCACCAACCACCCCGGAGCACTGGGTAAGAGCTTCTCCTTCCTGCGCGTTGACACCGATCATGTGTTCGTGACCGCGGTGAAGAAGGCTGAGGAGAGCGGCGACATCATCGTGCGCATGGTCGAGATGCGCGGCGAAAAAGCACCGAACCTGCACGTAGCCTTTGCCGGCCCGGTTACTGCCGCACGCGAGGTCAATGGCCAGGAAATGCCCCAGGGCCAAGCCACGGTGGTGAACGGTGAGCTCGAAACATCCCTCGAGCCTTACGGAATCCGCACCTTCGCGGTGAAACTGGCAGCGCCCGCCAAAACGCTGCCGCCGACGTACTCGCAGCCCGTCGAGTTGAAGTACGATTTGGCCACTGCCAGCGAAGACGGCGCCCAGTCCAAGAGTGGATTCGACGCCGCCGGTCAGAACCTCCCGGCCGATATGCTTCCCACTGCTCTGCCCTTTGGCGGAATCACCTTCCATCTCGGACCAGCGTGGACGGATCATCCCAATGCGGTAGTCGCTCGCGGCCAAACCATCCCGATGCACTCGGGCAAGTTCAACCGGGTTTATATCCTGGCGGCCGCCGACGGGGATCAGAGGGGCACCTTCCGGCTAGGCGATGCCAGCGTTGAATTGAACATCGAGGATTGGCAGGGTTACATCGGCCAGTGGGACACCCGAAAGTGGATTGACCGTAAGGTGGAAATTCCCACACCGCCTGAACCTGCCGCGGACGATCACAGTTGGCAGGCCGAGAGAACCCGCAAGACCCGCGCCTACGTGCAAGAGCATGGACCCATCACGCGTATCGAGCCCGAGTACACGGAACTTGAGCCCGGCTTCATCAAGCCCGCCCCGGTGGCATGGTTTGCTTCGCATCACCACACCGCACAGGGCGGCAATGAGCCCTACGCCTACTGCTACCTGTTCGCCTATTCATTGGAGATGCCCGACGGCGCTACCACGTTGACACTGCCGGATAACGATAAGATCCGAATCATGGCCATCACGGTGGCGGACCAAGTTGGAAGTCTCCACCCCGTCGAGCCGCTCGTCGACAATTTGGGGGAGGGAAAATAGTAGGCAGTAAGCAGTAAACACAAACACGGGTGGCGCATCCATCGCCTTTTATGTATACGCTTGACCAACCCTGCAGCCGGGGGTGGCTCACATAATGTGGAGTCTTGTAAGTGAATGGGGCGCATACATAAAAAGCAATGTATGCGCCAACCGCGCAAAAGGCACAAGTGAAAGCCGATGCTGTTTGAACTTTTGCCTTTTGACTTTCCTATCTGCCCGGCCACGTGCCTATCTACCTGGTGTTCCCTAGTGCAGCGTGCGGGCATACGCCAAAGTCACAAACCCCAAAATCAAGAAGAAGATGCTCCCGAACATGCCGTTCAGAGCCTTGCGGCCGGCTCCTTTCCATTCGCCGGTGGCCATTCCCCAAACGTTGGAAGCGACGATGATGGCCGACATGAACAGCGGCCAGCCCAGGATCGGTCCCATGTCTCCCAGACGCGCGAGGACCGCGCCGTAGATTACCGTGCTACCAAACCAGAGCAGTCCCATGAAGGCTCCAAAGACCCAGTTGCGCCCTGTCCCGGGAGCCAGAAATAGGCCCGCCGTGTGATTCTTCTTCCAGAGGTAAATGCAATAGATGATGTAGGGGATGAACGCCGAACTCACCACCGGCGCCCAAATCACGTTGGCTTGACTACTTGGATTCACGCCTTGCGCGGCGGCGCGAGTAAGGAGCGGGGTTCCAAAGGCATACCCAAAGTTGATCAGCGGCGAGCCCACTCCGGCGAGGAAGCAGATAAAGAGCCCCGCGGCAAAGCTCATCGAGACCGCCGCAGATTCGCGCGCCCGCGGGGCAGCGGCTTCCAGGTCCTTGTCCTTCATCTTCCCGGCAACGGCG
>JBEKAD010000396.1:0-5464 GCA_050018435.1 Terriglobia bacterium | reverse complement strand
CACCGGCCCGGGCATTCCCGCCGAACTGCGCGAGCAGATTTTCAATCCCTTCTTCACCACCAAGGAAACCGGCGTGGGACTGGGGCTCTCCATCGTCTCGAAGATAGTTGACGACCACCGCGGGTGGATCCGTGTGACCAGCGAGCCGGGAAAAGGCGCGTGCTTCCAAGTGTTCCTGCCGGAGGGCGGAGCCACAGACGGAATCGGGTGATCAGCCACACGGAAAGGCAGATGGGCAGATAGGCAGGTGGGCAGATGGAAAAGTCAAAAGACAAAACGCATAGCTCCAGAGTGCGGGCAACCTCGGTTTTGACTTTTGTCTTTTGCACGCTGACTTTTGACTTACCGATCTGCCCACCTGCCCACGGCCTACTGCCTACCTCGGATGGAACGGCTCGCCACCGTGGGGCGAGAATTGAGTCAGCGCAGTATCCAGCGGATGGGCCGCGGTCGGCGCCGGCACTACGCCTTTGAAGAGGATGTCCTCGGGGGCAAGTTTGCGGCCGTAAAGCTTTTCGTTCGAGTCCCCATCCTGCTTGAACATCTGGTCGTCCAGTGAAACGCCCGCAAAGGCGCCGCGCGCGCGCAAAAAGCTGAGTGACGACGGCGCTGAAACCCAAAATGCCCACTACCAGAGCGATGTTCAGCAGCGTCTGGCGCATGGTTCTTTACTTTCCCAGGGAAGCCCGCGCTGCGCGGACGGCTTCCACGTATAGGCGGGCATTGGCGGAAATCACCTCCAGCTTGCCTTCGCGCAGGGCCTTGAGGTCCACCAATTCGCCGCCCACCGCGACGGCGGCTGCTCCTGCCTTGATGAAATCCGGGGTCGTCTCCAGGTTCACCCCGCCCGTCGGCACGAACTCAATTTGCGGAAAGGGCCCTTTGAGCGCCTTGATGTATTTGGCGCCCCCCACCGGCCCACACGGGAAGATTTTCACCAGGTCTGCGCCCGCTTGCCACGCCGCGACGATTTCTGTCGGGGTCAGCGCCCCGGGCATGCACGGCTTGCTGTATCGGCGCGCCAACTCAATGACCTCGAGATTGAGCGAGGGGGTGACAATGAATTGCGCTCCCGCCAGCAATGCCGCGCGGGCGGTTTCAGGATCAAGAATCGTGCCGGCGCCCAGCAGTACCTTGTCACCGAACTTATCCGCCACCTTTTCCATCACCTGAATGGCGTTGGGAACGGTCATGGTAATTTCGAGGATGCCGATATTCCCCGCAATAATCGCCTCCGCGGCGAGCAGGGCGTCTTCCGGCGAAGGTGCACGCACAATCGGCACCAAGCCGACTTCGCGAATCAGTCCAAGCGCTTTTTCTTTTGACCAGGGCATGAGTTCTCCTTTATTTGCCGACCAGTTGCAGGCGCCAAGGGTCAGGGTCGAAACTCGAAATTCGGAACTCGAAATTCGGCGTGGCTTTCACGAGTTTCGAATTTCGATCTTCGAGTTTCGTCTTTTCCCTAACGCCTGGCAGTCACCGCGCTACCCGCAGGCTGGAACCTTTGAGCAGGCTCTCCACCTCCGCCAGGGTCGCCCAGTTAAAGTCACTGGGCATCGAGTGTTTCAGCGCGCTGAAGGCGTTGCCGTAACGGACGGCTGCCTGGTAAGAATCCTTCATTAACCGGCCATAGATAAAGCCGGCGCTGAAAGAATCGCCGCCTCCCAGGCGGTCCACAATCTCCAGTTCGTACTTCACATCGTCGTAGAATTTGCCGCCGGCATAGGCAATGGCGGTCCAGGTGTTGCGCCACACCAGCGGGTTCTCACGTAGAGTGATCGCCACCGCCTGGAAGTGAAATTTCTCCTGCAAACAATATGCAACTTCTTTGTACGGCTCTGCGGAAACTTGTGCGAACGTTTTCTGGCCGGTCTTGTCTTCCGCATTGATTTTGAACACCACGTTGGTGTCTTCTTCCGTGGTGATCAGGACGTCCACGTATTCCATCAGGGGTTCTTGCACGGCCTGCGCCTTATCCGGCGTCCATAGTTTTCCGCGATAATTCAGGTCATAACTGACCGTCAGCCCCGCCTGCTTGGCCGCCTGCAAGGCTTCCCGCGTAACGGCGGCCGCGGAATCACCAAGCGCCGGCGTGATGCCGCTGGTGTGGAACCAACGCGCACCTTCCATGACTCGCTTCCAATCCACCTCGCCAGGCCGGATGGCGCTGATGGCGGAATTCCGGCGGTCGTAAAGCACGGCGCTGGGGCGGGGCGCCGCGCCGAATTCCAGGAAGTAGAGGCCCATGCGGCTATCGGCGTCCGAGGTCCACACCAAGTGCGAGGTGTCGACGCCGGCTTGGCGCGCGCGATTTTCCGCGAGGCGCCCTAGGGAATTTTGCGGGAGGCGGGAAACCCAGGCGCTCGTCAAACCCAGGCGGGCGACCCCCACAGCAACGTTCAACTCCCCGCCACCCACCTGAACGTCCAGCGTCGCGGTCTGCTCCAGGCGCTGGAAGTGCGGCGGCGACAGACGGATCATCGCTTCACCAAAGGTTATGACTTCCGGCATGACCTCCTCCACGTTCGGGTCGGGCTCGACAAGCAATCGACTACTATAGGATGTTTAAGGGGAATTGTAGACCATTTTCGCTTCCCTCCGGTGGTTCTTCGCCCCGCGACGGCACGCGTTTCGCGCGGTGACAAGAAACGGTACGAGGCGACTCGCGTTCTTGACTTTGCACTTAACTGCGGCATACATTGACAGACTACCTTTCTGAAGAACGTTCACATTGAGATTGGGAGCTTGACCCCCCATGCCGGACGAGGTGGCGAGGACCATCCTAGACAATATTGTCTCCGCGCGGCGGCGCACGCTGGAGGAAACGCGTTTGGCTGTCCCGCTGGAGTGCGTGCAGCAGATGGCGGAGGAGCGCCAGGAGCGCCGCGATTTTGCTGCGGCCCTCGCTCCGGGCGCTGACGCTGGCGCGCCGCAGAAGTTGCGCGTGATCGCGGAGCTCAAGCGCGCGTCGCCCTCGCGGGGGCTGCTGCGGCAGCATTATCGCCGCCGCGAAATTGCTTTGGGATATGCCGGCGGTGGCGCTTCGGCGCTTTCCGTGCTGACAGAAGAGCAATATTTTCTGGGTTCCACCCAAGACCTGACGGAAGTGCGCCAGGCCGTGGAGATTCCGGTGCTGCGCAAAGATTTTATCCTGGAAAGTTATCAGGTTTATGAATCGGTGGCGGCGGGCGCTGACGCCCTGCTGCTGATCGTGGCCGTATTGCCGGAGCATGAACTGCGCAGCCTGCTCGATTTGTGCAAACAATTGCGCATCGCCGCGCTGGTGGAGGTCCACACGGAAGCGGAGTTGGAGCGCGCGGTGGTGGCGGGCGCCCAAATCATCGGCGTGAACAACCGCAATCTGAAGACCTTGGAAGTGAACCTGGAGACGTCGTTTCAATTGCGAGCGAAGATGCCCCCCGGCTGCCTGGCCGTCAGCGAGAGCGGCATCAAAACGGCCGTGGACCTGCGGCGCATCAGCGAAGCGGGTTTTAATGCGGTGCTCATCGGGGAACGCCTGATGACGCAACCGGACCCGGGCCAGGCATTGCAAAGGTTGCTGGCTGATTTTGCTGGGCAGCCCGTTCCATTCGAAAATCGAAACTCGCTGAGAATCGAGCCATCGATTCCATGCTGAGACCTTCGCTGTCATCGAGTTTCGAATTTCGATTTTCGAATTTCGAAAAGATGCTGACACGCGTAAAGATTTGCGGCATCACGCGCTGGGAAGACGCGCAACTTGCCGTCGAGCTGGGAGCGGCGGCGTTGGGCTTTAATTTCTATCCGCCTTCGCCGCGATACATCGATCCGGCGGCCGCGCGCGCCATCATCTTGAAACTGCCGCCCCTGATTACGGCGGTGGGCATTTTCGCGAATGAATCCGACGACGAGCACGTGGCGCGCGTGGCGAGGGAGTCGCGGGTCAGGGTGGTGCAGTTGCATGGCCCCCAGTTTCCGCCCATGAATGGAGCTTTGGCGGATTTCATGCGCATCCGTGCCGTAGCCGTCAGGGAAGGATTCCATCCGGAGATGCTGCGCGAACTCGGTGGTGATGCGTTTCTGCTGGATGCCTTCGACCCCGAACTCGTGGGGGGAACGGGCAAGCCCTTCAATTGGGCTTTGGCCCGAGAGGCAAACCGGTTCGGCACCATTATTCTGGCGGGAGGGTTGACGCCCGAAAATGTGGGACAGGCGATCCGGGAAGTTCGGCCTTTCGCGGTGGATGTGGCGTCGGGGGTCGAGTCGGCTCCGGGGGTAAAAGACCCCGGCAAGCTGCGCGACTTCTTTGCAGCGGTGGCCAAAGCGGACAAGGCCATTGATGATTGCGTGTAAAATGGGAAAAGGACTATGAAGGTCAAGCGGACAAGAATGGACCGCATCGAGCGAGAGATGGCTCAGACCGAGCGCATCGTTAATCAACTTGTTCGCCAACCCATCTTATTGCCCAGCGTCGAGCGCAGGATCGAAAAGAACTTGGCTCGGAGCTCCAAGCGGTTGTCGGAAATAAATAAGAAATTGAAACTCCTTAAACGACTTCGTGAAACTGCGCGTCCGAAACAAGCGTTAAGGAAGGTCAATACTAGGGGAAATCGCAAACGAGAGGCGGGATAGCAAGTGGAAGCACCAACTATCGATTCGGGGTCGGGCACGTGGCCGGATTCTCGCGGCCGCTTCGGCGAATTCGGCGGCCGCTACGCGCCGGAAACGCTGATGGCCCCCGTCGAGGAGTTGGAAGCAGCTTATCGCGCGGCGCGCCGCGATCCGTCGTTTCAGGCGGAGCTGGCGCGATTGCTAAAAGACTTTGCCGGCCGGCCGACGCCACTCTTCCACGCCCAGCGGCTCACGGCGCGCCTAGGTGGCGCGCAGATTTATCTGAAGCGGGAAGACCTGCTGCACACCGGCGCGCACAAAATCAACAACTGCCTGGGACAGGGATTGCTGGCGCAGCGGATGGGCAAGACGCGCCTGGTGGCGGAGACCGGGGCGGGGCAGCACGGCGTGGCCACCGCCACCGTGGCGGCGCTGCTGGGGATGGAATGCGTTGTGTACATGGGCGAGGAAGACATGGCGCGGCAGGCTCCCAACGTCTTCCGCATGCGGCTGCTGGGTACGCAGGTGGTTTCCGTTTCCTCCGGAACGAAGACGCTGAAGGACGCCATCAACGAAGGAATGCGCGACTGGGTGACGAACGTCCATAACACCCATTACCTGATGGGATCGGTGCTGGGGCCGCACCCTTATCCGATGATGGTGCGCGATTTTCAGCGGATCATCGGCCAGGAAACGCGCCGGCAGGTTCTGGAGAACGTGGGAAGACTGCCGGATTTGCTTTGCGCCTGCGTGGGCGGAGGGAGTAATTCCATCGGCCTGTTTTACGATTTCATTCCCGACGCCGGCGTGAAGATGGTGGGCGTGGAGGCGGGCGGCCTAGGCCCGAACCTGGGCGAGCATGCGGCACGCTTTG
>JBEKAD010000395.1:0-5477 GCA_050018435.1 Terriglobia bacterium | reverse complement strand
GCCGTGGCAAAATTCCAGAACGCTGATCGCGTGCCTATTTCCCTCATTATGGACAGCCCTTGGATACCGGGATATCTAGGCATTCAGCATATTGATTATTACTTCGATCAGGATGTTTGGTTTCAGTCCAACCTCCGAATCGAGGAGGAATTCCCCCAAGTAACGGTTTTCCCTTCCTGGTGGGTGGAATATGGCATGGCCATCGAACCCTCCGCTTTAGGGGGCAAGGTGCGGTTCGCGGCGGACCAAACTCCCTCCGAATGGCCGATGTTGTTCCATTTGGAAGATTTGGATCAACTCCTGGAAGTTGACCCCCAGACGGACGGTCTTATGCCCGCTGCGCTTCGTCAGTATCGGGCGCAGAAGCGGCGCATCTTTGCGGCAGGATACACCATCCCCGTAGTCGCCGCGCGCGGCCCGCTGGCGCTGGCGGTCTTCTTCCGGGGCCTGACCCCCTTCATGATGGACATCATGGATAACCCTGCGGGTGTACACAGGCTCCTGTCGTATACCACGAACGCCACAGTCCAGTGGCTCAAAGCCCAGGCGGAGGCCGTGGGCGATAGCGTGGAAGGCATTCTCGTCCTCGACGACATCGTGGGTCTTCTCTCCCGAAAGCATTATCAGGAGTTCGCCCATCCTTACCTGCAAAAGGTTTTTTCCAGCTTTCCCCCATCTTGGGTGAAGGTGTACCACAACGACGCCCGCATCGATCCGTTCTTGGAAGATTTAGCCGAGGTGGGCTTCGACGTTCTGAATTGGACCCACAAACTGGATCTCAACGAAGTTCGTAAGCGCACGGGAGGAAAGATCTGTCTGATGGGAAACGTATCTCCGTTGGAAATCGGCGTGCGCGGCACACCGCAGGAAGTCAAGACGGCCACCCTGGATCTTTTGCACAGGGCGGGCAGGGAAGGTGTCATTCTCTCTCTGGGCGGCGGGGTCAGCCCCGGAATGCCCGGGGTCAATATCCACGCCATGATCGAGGCGGTCACAGAATTCAACTCGCCATAGACTGCGCTTACCCCTTTGCTTGGACAGGCTGTTGAAATAGCCATGCCGGGGCCGCCGCGCTCCGCGATCAGCTTAATCGCAGCTTATCGCCGACCCAAGGTTCGGTGCTCAGGTATTTGGGCCGGGAACCGTAACGCCCCCCGCTTTGCCGGAGGATATTTACTGAGAATGTTTGTGTCAGGAGATAAACGGCACGATTCCGTCAGCCGCGCTGCGCTTCCACCGCGCAATGGCGTGCATAAAGTGAATCAATGAGTTCTTACTAAAATCCTTATGACGCCTTTATGCCTTTTTTATGCCGGACGGTCTACCGTTGATTTGGGAAGGACGGTTACCCGCCGCTCCAAATCGCTTCAACGGACAGGAGGTACGTTCTTATGACGTATTCCAGGGTAGGTGAGATGAACTTATTTCCATCTCAGTTGCACCCATTCAAATTGCACAGGAAGGCTGTTTTCGCGGGGGCGCTGGCGGCGGGGTGTTTGTTACTGAGTCTCAGTTCCGCCCAGGCCGGATCAGTTTTTGGCGATCTGCGCGGGTTTACCCGCAGCGCCCAAGGAGCGCCACTGCCTGGAGTGCAGGTGTTGGTGCACAGCGTGGAAGATAACACCGACCGGAATGTGGTCAGCAATGACCAAGGGGCTTTCCGGGTTGAGAACCTCAGGCCGGGACGCTACCAATTGCGGGCGACCAAGGAAGGACTGGCCAGCTCCTGCGTGACTACTGTCGACCTGGCGCCACAACAGGATCTGCGGGTTGAGATGATCCTCGTTCCTCCTGAGGGGTTGAAGGGAGCGGCGAACCCGAACCTCACCGCTGAGGTGCACGCGCCGGGGGTGACCGGGAACTTGAGTGCCGCTCCTCTTACCGAACGGGAAAGGCTATTGCTTGAGCGCCTGGACCGATTGGAGCAACGTCTGGCTGCCCTGGAAGCCAAGGAGGCAAGGGGGGCAACCCCGGCTGCCACCCCGGCCCAACCCGCGCCGCTTGCTTCACAACCCAAGACCAGCGCGACGACGGTTGCCGCTACTCAGCCCGCACCCGTAGCATCCGCCAGCGCAAGCGCCGCCCCGGCTAAGCCCACACTTATTGCTTCACTCGACGGCGCAGCAGGGATGAAGTCGGCGGAAAAGCCTTCGAGACTTTCAGTTCTGCCCAACACGGAAACGGCGTCACTCTCCACCCAACCCCTTATGCCGACGGTGAACGCACCCCACGGATCCCCGGCTGCCGCGCCTCCCGCGGTTTCAGTCCCTCAGGAGGCTAGGCCCGACAAGAATAAGAAGATCGATCCCTTTTCAGACGCCGACTGGACTTGGCTGAACGGCAACCCCCGCACAAAAGATATCTATTGGGACACAAAATTCTTTACACCGGAGATCCGAGCTGATGTTACCTATACCTACGACTTCAACCACCCGGCAGACCACTCGATGGGTGGGTCGAGCGAAATCTTTCGCACCAACGAAGTCCAGGTGGAGCAGCTCGGCGTCGGCGGCGACTTCCACTACGATAACGTTCGCGCCCGGTTGATGACCCAGTTTGGCATGTATTCCGTAACCACGCCGCGCAATGACCCGAGCCCCGCAAACGGTGAATGGGATCTCTCCGATGCTTACCGCTACGTCTCGGAAGCTTACGGGGGATACCATTTCAACGTTCTGCACGGGATTAACGTTGATGCAGGGATTTTCATGTCCTATGTCGGCCTATTCAGCTACTACAACTTCGACAATTGGGCCTACCAGCCCTCCTTCGTTTCCTCCAACACCCCGTGGTTCTTCAACGGCGTGCGCGTGCAGATTTTCCCCACGGCGCACCTGAAGATTGAGCCGTGGTTCATCAATGGATGGCAGTCGTACGCCTCGGCCAACCACCGGCCGGGTCTGGGAGGGCAGGTTAAGTGGACTCCCCGTCCCTGGTTGAACCTCATTTCCAACAATTACGGTCTGGGCCACGATGATCTGTACAATCCCAACCGCGGCCGCCTCCACAGCGACAACAGCGTGGAGGTCAAATACTATGACCAACCGGTGAAAACCCTGGACAAGATGGCGTTCTCCTTCACCGGCGATCTGGGTTGTGAATTTGGCGGCGGTGTGAGCTGCCACGGCGATACCCAGAACGGCCCCAAACAGAGTTTTGTAGGCTATATGGTCTACAACCGTTTCTGGTTCCATAAGGATGTATTCGGCCTGACGCTCGGGGGCGGCCAGATCAACAATCCGGGACGCTATCTCGTGCTGCTCCCGCCTATCAATGGAATGACGGCCGCTTCCGCAGCGATTAATTCACCCTACTTTGCGGAGAATCCTGGGGACCCGTTCAAAGCCTGGGACGCTTCGCTCACTTTTGACTGGATGCCCAAGCAGTACATTACCTTCCGTATAGAGGGTGACCGTCGCCACGCGAGTGTACCCTACTGGTCGGGCCGGGGAGGGATTACGCCTCCTGCGTTTTTGGGCTCTTCCTCTGGTACCCCTAACGGCTTTCCCACCGAGTACGCCTGTAACAACGGTACCCCGGTGGTATCGATCACGGGTTGCACCAGTAGTAATGGGGGGCTCTGGCACCCGGATCTTCGCAAAGACGAGTTCCTGATCGATTTTGACATCATGGTAAAATTTTAGTTGTGAACAACCAGATCTGGGGAAGATCGGGATAGGGGGAGCGGTTACCCGCTCGCCCCTCCCACACCACCGTGCGTACGGGTCCGTACACGGCGGTCCGGCGGGTCAAGCTAAGAGCGAGTAGCGCCCCGTTGCATGGGGGCGGTTTGTCCCCAATTGACAGCAAAAAGCCGCAGACCTAAACGACAGCTCCACGCTAAGCTTGCTTTATTGACCTTGCACCGGAGGTGTAGAATACAGATAGGAGCGATTGAGTATGCAAACGGTCAAGGACCTTTCGGTTGAAGAGCTGAGGGCGCTCGTCGGCGAAGTGGTGGAGGAGAAACTGCGCGAGATTCTTAACGACCCCGATGCGGGTCTCGCTCTGCGGCCCGAGATCCGGGAACGCCTTCGGACGGATCTTCAGGAGCCGCAAGAGGAGGGCCAGAATATTCCTGCGGCCGAACTGGCTCGCCGTCGGGGTTTGGATTGGTAGATGTATCAAGTCGAGTTCCGTCCCAGAGCGGCCGAGGACTTTGGCAAGCTCGACCAAGCTGTCGCTGACCGTGTGCTGAAAAGGCTCCGCTGGCTCGCCGAGAATTTTGACTCCGTTAAGCCCGAGTCCCTCACTGGACCCTTCTCTGGTCTACTCAAGCTGCGCATAGGTGATTACCGGGTCGTTTACCAGGCCGACCGAGAGAAGAAAGTGCTGAGGGTGCGACTGGTGGGCCACCGCCGGGAAATTTACGACCAGCTCGTCTAGGCGATAGAGGGAACGGAAGCGGGCGTAGCGCCCCGATGCATCGGGGCGGTTCGTGCCCAATTGACAACAAAAAGCCGCGGACCTAAACGACAGGTCCGTTGCTGCGCTACGATTGCTTCTGAAATCGAATACATTCCATAGTGCGGAAGGTGTGCGGCACCATCAGGTTCATGCCAGCCTCGAGATGAAATGGGGAGCAGGCGCGGAAGCAGCGTCATTGTCTTAATTCAAAAATCATCCAGTGTTCCTGTACGGCGTGCTTGCTGAAATGCATCACGGACGAGACGTTGTTGCCGCTGTTGTCTACTAAGACCAATTCGACGTCCATATGCTCAGCTTCCAGGTACCTGCGATATGCTTTGGGGTTAAGAATGCGGCACTCAAAATCGGCTGCTTCGTCGCGCGCGACGACGAGCGGTTTATCTCGTTGCTGAGGAATAGGAAACCAGAACAGGCTGCAAAATCCTAGATCAACTATGCTCTGCGATACTGGAGAATCGGGCAACAAGATGTGGAAAATCGCCTCGTCTTGGAAAAGCACTCCATACTGGCTGTGGTTCCGTACTTGAATCTTCAGACTCGGGATTGAATATGGCACGAAAGCCCACACGAGTGGCCCGACACCGAGGGCTAGCACTACAATAGTCGTCAGTTTCGCCCGTATGCAGAAACGCGGGATCCGGATTTGGGGATCGAACTGGCTCGTTCGTCTTGAAGCGAACACGTATACAGTGCCTATGACTAACACTGCGTATAGGCATATCAGGACCGCAGGTAATAACCTGTCGTCGTACTGACTGTGGGCGACGACGTTGCTCAAGAACGCCATGCAAGCGAGGATTAGGCCTGCAACGAGGCTACTCCATACTCCGACAACGAAATCGCGTGGTAATTTCATCAATACCTACCTCTAGTTAAGCGCGGAGCGAGCCACCGACAACGCTTTTCAGGCCGTGGGCATTTCGATGCAACGGATGTTCAGCCACCTAGCGAGGGGTAGACTGGCAGGCTGGACTAGCAGTTTCAAGCCTTTAGGCGCTGTTCGGTTAGCTTCTTCCTAGTGACTACGTGTGCTCCCCGGTGAGGGAGTG
>JBEKAD010000394.1:0-5483 GCA_050018435.1 Terriglobia bacterium | reverse complement strand
GAAGTGCTTCGCCTCAGATGTCGCCATGGAAGTCACCATTGACGCCGTGCAGATCTTCGGCGGCTACGGCTACATGCACGACTACCCCATCGAGAAGTACATGCGCGACGCCAAGATCACCCAGATCTACGAAGGCACCAACCAGATTCAGCGCGAGGAAATGTCCAAGACGCTCATCAGCGGCTTTCACTCGCGCCGGCCCGCCGCGCGCGCAGCGTGAAAAAAACAGTTATCAGTCATCAGTTATCAGCCCTCAGTAAAGAGCGTTGGCGAGCGAAGTCTTTACTGACGACTGATGACTGTCCGAAATCTTGAATTTTGCCCAATGAACATTCCAGCGGGTGAGAAATCCGCATTATGGATAGTGGGCTAATGGGGGCGATTATCCAAGTTTCGACGGATGGACCCCTTCCGGGTTAAGCCCTGGCGCTTGAAATTCGGTAGCATGTCTATCCCCCATCTTTTCATCAACATCGTTTCAGAGTGATTACAACTCACTTGTTTTCATCAACATCGTTTCAAGCTTCCAAGCTGAGATTTTTTCTCCTTTGTTTCAATAACATCATTTAACTATCCGGCGGTTTTGGGCCTCCTTTTTTTGCGCCATTTCTGCTCAAGTACAATCTAACTATTTTATTTTCAATTAGATGCATGTTTAAAGGTTTTGGCTCTCCACCGATAACCCCTTTGTTTTCCGATACATCGTTTCAATCCGCAGCCTCTTCGAAAGCTTCCATCACGAAATATGGCCATGTTTTAGGACCTGCGAATTAAGACAAAACGGCATATTTTTTCCTATAGATAGGAAGATATGTAAAGAGACAATACCTAATTTTCCGAAGTCCAGGCTGCGCACCAGCCCGTGTTTGTGATCCCGTTCTGCGGCACTTCCCGCTCGGGGGTAAGCCATGGAAGCTTAACGTGCCGACCCGACCGGTGGAGGTTTTTCCAGCCTTCCGCAGGAACCCATGGGCCCGCTTTCCCTGGCAATTAACCGTCAGCCTTTTTCGCCACGGAACTTATGATTTCGTCTTCGGGTACGCCGTTTTCTGAAGCCACGCCTCCAGCTCATGGCGAAGCGCGTCCTTTTGTTCTTGGAAAGCGGGGTCAGTGGCCAGGTTCTGCGTCTCACCCGGGTCCTGGGCGAGATGGTAGAGAAACTCTTCCCCCTCCGGGTAGGTAATATGTTTCCAGCCCTTGCCTCGGACCATGAAGCTGGCTGGCGTGCCGGGAGCAACGCTCCGTGTATGCTCCGGGTTAGCATGCACTCGCTCACAAAAACTATATGCGGGGGCGGAAGCCGGATCACCTTGGCCCAGCAGGTACGCAGCGATACTTGCGCCCTGAACTCCGTGCGGAACAGGATGGCCAACCAAGTCCAATAAGGTTGGCATGATGTCCACCAAACTGGCGGCAATGTCGCTCTTTCCCGGTTTAATGCGCCCCGGAAATGAAATGATCAGAGGCACCCGAGCTATCTCATCATAGAAGGATGATGTACTTTTCCAAAACATACCGTGTCCACCCGCCATATCACCATGATCGGCGGCAAACACCACAATCGTGTCATCGGACCGGCCGGTTCTGTTGAGCGCGTCCAGCACCCGGCCGATCTGGTCATCCACAAGGCGAACACACCCCGCGTAGATGCGAAGCAACTCGTGCAGTCCTGCCTCTGCCTGATCGTCCATATCGAGTACAAGCCGGCGCGAATCCTCCTTATCAAAGCGCGCGTCCGACTTGCCGTAGTTGGCTGGCAATTTGATCTGGTCAGGGTCGAAACTTTCGTAGTAAGGAGACGGAACCGCATTGGGGTCGTGAGGCCAATTCAGGGAGCAAGTGATCATGAAAGGATTAGCCCCCAGGTTGCGAAGCGTCCTGACGGTCCGCTCAGCCACGCGGTAATCGAAAACCTGGTCCACCGGGAGATCCAGCCTTCCCGTCTTGGATATGAGCTGCGTTAAAAATTTCGAACGCCCAGCCTTTCTCCATTTCTCCAATCGAATCGCGGCAGCTTTCCGGTAAGCTGGAGTGAGGGTCACCGGAAGAGCCCAATCGTACCAGTCCACCCACTGATCGGCGGGAAGGCGTCGAATCCGCTGGAAGGTTGCTTCCATCTCTCGCGCATATTCAAGGTGCTCACCATACGTGTCCTGGTAATAGGGCAGGCCCCCGGTGTCCGAAAGGTGCCACTTGCCATAATGGTGGGTCGCGTAGCCGGCATTATTCAGAAGCTTTTCCGTCGTGACATCCTTAATCGTGACGCCCTGCTCGGTCGGAGGGGATCCTCCCGCAGTCACGACGGCCGGATAGTCAATTTTGTTAACGTTGTAAGTGATCCCGTGGGAATGAGGGTATAGCCCGGTAATCAACGACGCTCTGCTGGGAGAGCAAAAAGGGGTTGTGCAGGTGGCATTGTTAAAGATCACCCCTTTGCCCGCCAGACGTTCGAGATGGGGTGTGGGGATCCAACCCCCATAGCAACTCAAGGCGGAAGCGTTCAACTGGTCGGACATGAGGATCAGTACATTAGGCTGCGTTTTGCCTTGCCGGTTATTTCCTCCCAGCGCGCTCCTCGCAACTCCGGAAAAGGCGGAAGCGAGACCAAACCCCATCTTGATGGCATTTCGCCGATTCATTGAATTCGCTCCTGTCTGGCCGATTATGACAGAATTCCCCTCGGTCTGTTCTGCCGTATGCGGCGTGCCCTATCCAGATTGACGACGTGCGGTTGGCGGCAGGGTTTCGGGCGTGAGAAAAGCCCACCGGCAGGACGTCACTGACCGTTCGACCCGCTATTCCACAACTGGAGATACAAGTTCTTCCTTTGTGATAATCATCTCCTCTGCTTTTCCAGATTTGCTTGCAGAGGGTTCATCTGAAATCTGCACTGGCAGATAGTAGATTGTCTTCCCACCAAGCTTAAGGAACCTGAGCGCATCTGACTCCTCAAGGTCGAGACTTATCCTCGTTGAAGTTCGCATGAACGAGATCAAAAAACCCTCTGGTTCACGATAGTCTTCACAATAACGGGCGACTTGATGAAACCCGGAGTTCATTTGGTCGCGAATAGTGCTTCGCGTGGAATCTACGGGTACGTATTTTGCGTCGATGATGAGGTAACGGCCCCCAGGTTCTCGCAGTATCAGGTCCGCTTCGCCGCTTGACGATCTGGCCTCGATGATAAACTCGACGTGCTGATTGAAAACATACTCGTCAAGATCATGCGCGAGGCCGCGCTCACCTTTGATCCCCTCTAATCCATCGTCTGCTATCGCCCGCAGTCTTTTCTGGTGGAACCACTCAGAGTGTTGCTTGTATTTCAGAAGAATGCTGTAGATTACATTTCGAGTATCAATCTGTTCGTCTAAATACCATCTATTGCCACATCACGGAGAGACTTGATAGCCTCCTTAGGATGTTCAAAGCCGTCCATCCCCGAATCCTCCTGCGTCATCGCACAAAAAGGACTTTCGGTTTATCTTCGCCTATTGTAAAATATTCTTGAAGGGTACGCGCCGGCCGCCTACACTCTGGAGCGCTTCTTTAGGAGGCAGAAGATTGGTTCTAATCTCGCTGGACACCCCGCAGTTTCACCTATTGGAGAGGGTTCGCCGAATTGACCCTGTCCGGTACTCATCCTTCAGGGATACTTGGAGAAGGCGAGGGTGCACGCTGGTATTCACGATGGCGCAAGCGAGCGAACTGGGACGGTACGGAAACACGCCGCGCCGGGAAGCAAGATATCAAGTGCTCGCCGATTTAGCACCTATTCGCACAGACCTATTTGACCCGGAGCGCATGTCAAGTGGACCCCGCATTTTGATCCAGCGAGAGATCGTTCGCGCTATGGTGGAGCGGGGTATCATAAAAGCAATCAATCGAGACGCCGACCCGCTGCCTAAATGGACAGAAATACTGCCGGGGCGCTTGAACGCCTCCCAGGCGTTCCTGTTAAGAGTGATTGAGAATGAAGATTACCGGAATGCATCGGAGCTCATGTACAAAGCGGCTCGATTTAGAGCTTCGGCGGAAAAGGCCGTTGGTCAAATGGAGCAGAAGGCAGCGAAAAAGACCCATGGTCAAACCGAGAAGAAGGGACGCGTGGGGAATCTCCCAAGTACGCCACTTTCCCCAGAGAAAGTGCTCGCTGCTCGCACGGGGATGGAGAAAGCAATTGCTTTTTTGCAAGAGCAATCCCGGCGGGGGGAGCTGCCTCCGATACCTGCAGACGGACTGCCCGCGATTTCTGATTTGCATCTAGGGTTCTTGGGTCGAGCGGCAGAAGTGGGAGTCCAGGCCGCACTGCTTGAACGATTGCCCGTCGCTCGCTTGAGTAATGCGGAGCTACTGAAAATGACGGGAGACGATCTGGTCGATAACTGCGCATTCGAAGTCTGCGTCCGTGCTTTTGCGCGTGACATACTTAAGGCAGATGAAACCGATCAAGATTTCCTTGCACGAACGCTTTCCTTTACCGACTGCCCAGGTTCCTGGCTTCAAAGAAGGTTAGAGCTCTGCGTGCGGCGCGGCTGCCTCGAACCAAAACCCAATCACCACTTCGACGCGGAGCGTCTAGGATATTTGCCATATGTAGACCTGATGCTGACTGACAAGCAGATGGTCGAATTCGTTCGGCAGATAAGGCGTGACAAGTCCACGCCGGCCCGAATTCGAGATGTTCGGCCCGCTGTATCCATACCTAATTCAATTGACGCACTTGAAGAAAAGGTCAATTCGCTCTGCGCTGCGTCAAGGACAGCAGCGGTTAACGCCTAGTGCGAAGCCGCGGTCAGCACCTTCCTGACCGTGGATTCGTGGTGAGGCTAAAAGGCCACGGTCAATCGAAGTACGGTTGACCGTGGCTACCGCGCTTTGGCACCAGACGTTTGAAGAACGCCGGACATTGGGCGATTCTGAGGAGGAAAGTATGAGAAGGCCGGCAGTCTTTGTAAGCTCAACGTGCTACGACCTTAAGCAGGTAAGGGCCGACACCAAGCAGTTCCTCGAAAGCCTCGGACTTGAACCGATTCTTTCCGAATATAACAGCTTTCCCGTTGATCCCGACCTGGGTACCGTCGATAACTGTCTCAAGGTTGTGGAATTGAAAGCTGACATGTTTGTGCTAGTAGTAGGTGCGAGGTACGGTTCGCCCGCTGACCAAGGGCACTCGGTCACAAATTTGGAATTCCTAGCGGCAAAGGCAAAGGGGATTCCTGTGTATGTGTTCGTAATGCGCACGCTACTCGACATTCTGCCGGTGTGGCAGGCTAATCCTTTGGCTGATTTTTCCAAAATCGTTGACACTCCCAGGCTCCTTGAGTTCGTGGGGAAGTTAAAAGGTGGCGGTGAGACATGGGTCTTCCCCTTTGACACAGCCCAAGAGATATTCGATGTACTCAAAACACAGTTTGCGCACCTCTTCATGGACGCTCTAGAATTGCGACTCAGAGCAAGCAGCGCAGGTAGTCAACTCGAAAAAT
>JBEKAD010000393.1:0-5487 GCA_050018435.1 Terriglobia bacterium | reverse complement strand
CTTCCCTCTCCCCCTTGGGGGAGAGGGGGGACCGCAAGGCGGTGGGTGAGGGGGTCGAATCGGGAACGGTCAGCTTAAGTGAACAGCATTGGGCTTAGCCCAGATTGGCAATGCTCTCGGGCTGCGCGCAGTGGTCGCCTTGGTCGAGCCAGCGCTTCGCCAGCCGGCGAATTGACTCAATATCATGAGCGACGCCGGTCAGCGTGTAACACACATGTTTCTCCGTCCACCGGTTCAGCTCCATGTCCCGCGCTGCCGGGCCATAATCCGTTCTGGGATTCTTCATGGGCTTGTTCAGAATGTAATGAGAGAACGGGCCAAAGCTATAGGGATATTGCGAGCCGGGCTGGTAATAGTGAGTTTGGGAATTCAACCATCCCACCGGCCAGTGGTCCCAGCGCGCCGCGACCCACCCCTCCCCGCCAGTGTCATCGAAGGAATTATCGACGATCTGGCTCTTTTCGCTCGGGAATCCACTGGACGCACCCATAACCGTAAACAAAAACCCTTCCTTGAACGTCATGATCAACGCGAAACCCCGGGAATGTGAAATCTCCAGCAGCAACGGGGCGCTACCGATTCGCCGCGGCTTGCCATTGTCGTCCCAAAACACATCGTAGCGCTTGGGGGAATAGGCATCGATGACCGAACCTACCAGGTAGTCGCCGTGCTGTTCATCGCGCGGAAACAGGTCCTTCCACGTGGTCCCCGCAGGGGCGCCGGCAAAGAAGTCGATGGGCTGCCAACTGTAGCCTTTCGGATCGTCCGGCATCAGCGAAGCGTAGGTGAGGCGACGCCACACCAAACCGTTGGGGTAAGTGATGTAATCCTCCGTGCCACGAAGCGCGGGGTGAGAATCATCATCCTTGTTCACGCAGAGGTAGTTCCAGCGCACCCACGCGCGGTGCGGCCCGCTCTGCACGATATCGACAAAGCTGTTACGTTCTTTGCGGCCGTTGTTATTAAAAAGCTCCGCCCATCCAAAGTTGCCTTCGAAAAACTGATTGCAGAGGCCCACGCCGTTGGGCAATTCCATCCAGGGATCGTAGCTTGCCTCGTGGCTGAAGACAAGGCGGTGCGACTGGTCTTTCCAGACGACGATGATGGCCTTCTTGGCGTTGTGATCGGCGTGCGGCGGGCTGGGCACAAGTTCCCCCTGGTAGCGGGCGGGCGCGTAATCGCTCACCTCGGCCGCCGTGACACCGATGGTCTTTCTCTGCGCCAGTTCGGCCAGAGTGAGCGGCCCGGGTTTCTCAAACAGAGGGTCCGGTCCACTCGGTATTTCCAAACGGCCTGGTGCTGCGCTGCTGTTGGACCCGGCAGGCAGTAAACCGTTGGACGAGCCCTTCCCATGGGCCTTCTGGGCTCCCATCGCGAGGCCTGCTCCTGCCACAACATTCTTCAAAAGATTCCGCCGCGAGAACGACATGCTCCCTCCCTTCCCTATCCCGGATCGGGAAACAGAACTTGCACGGCGCAAGATATCTGATTGCGGCGCCCAGCGCAAGTCGGTCCGTCGCCCGGTGCTGTCCTAATTTGGGCAACAATATAGTTGGCTAACCAAGAGTGGTGTGGCAGAATCTTGGCCATGGGAGGTCGCCAAAGACGCACGCACAGGACGCCGAGACAAAAATCCGGCACTAACCTGTCAGTCAATGTTGAGGCCGACCCGCGCCGTTGGATTGCTAATCATATTGGCTCATGTTTTCGGTACTTGGCGCAAATTCCAAGCCGGGACGATAGGAAGAAACACAATAGGATCGCGCTCGGTCTCATTGCCACCGTTGTATTTGCACTTGGTCCGCTGGGGTATTCTCTGATGGAACTCCACCCTTGCGGAGCATGGTTCTGTTGGGTAGTTGCGTTGCTTTGTGGGGGATATTCTTTTTGGTCAATAGCATCGGGTGCGCGATGGATAAGAATTGCCATACTCGTTGTAGCAACGAGCGTATTTGCTTTCTATGCTCATCGGTGGGTTTATTTCTATACGGAATTAGACTCTTTTTTTGTGAACCCTGGGGTGTTTATTGTCGAGGGAAGTGGTGACTGGCTTTTGTTGGTGACCAGCCAGAATACCCATCGGCCACTCTCCAGCGTTCACATGATATTGCAGGACATTGTAACGGCGCATGCCATTCCTAATGAACGCGACCCTGCGATAAGAGAAGCTATGATAAGGGGAGGTACAATCGAAAAGTTTTATCCAGAGATTGGTCCGACAACCTTGACAGATCCGATTCGGTGGAGACCAATTGATGTAAACAATCAGGAATACAGCATACAGGCCCGCTACCGTATAGGAGAGAGGGTATTTTTCAGTACTGAGGAGATTAGAATAGTTAATATCGGCACTAAATTTATCTCTGCCGAACGCATGACTGAGGCCCCCGTTTGGCAATTCTCGGTCACCGTAAGAAATCAATCTGGAAAGATTCTCATGCATTGCGTTAGCCCGAAGTTTCCCCACGACGCTCGCTGGGTTGCTGGGCCAGCGTGCCTACCGGGACCAAATTATGCACCGTTGCCACGATCACTTTGTGCTAGGTGTTTCAGTGACGGCTTTGAACTTTTCGCCAGTCCTTAATGGGGGTACGTTGACTAGTTTCCTGCTCTAATTTGAACGTAGCGCCGCCATCTTGGCGGCTCAATGCCGGCTGGAAGCCGGCGCTACATCCGAAATTAGGACAGCACCCGGCGTCCAGAAGTGTCTCAATTTGGCCTTTTTTAGCAGCGGCCGACGCCGTTGCGGCCGACTGCGACGCGACCCGTCATCCGGACAGAATGACCTCCCAACCGTTCGGGACACTTGACCCGCCGCGAATCAAGCCGTACATTCATTCCGCCCATTGGCCGGATCGCTTAAAACCCTGGCGGGAGAAGAATTCGGTTTTGTTGGCGGCAATCAAGGAGGGGCCATGAAAGTCATATTGGCGCCATGCACGCGGCGAGGATTCTTAACGAAGGGTGTCAAGTTTGCCGGCGCGACGCTCATTCCACCAGGATTCATCTGGGGTTCACCCGGCGAGGGCGCCGGTGGTTATGCTCCCAAGCTGTCCGTGGAAGCCTACATCTGGACCCAACATTTCGCTTCCCGGAAAGAAACCCTTGCCGCAGGCGAGGACGAAGCGCTGCGCGAGACGGATCAGGCGGGATACTCACGCGTGGAACTCTCCGACGCCTTTTTCAAGCCGGAGGTGCGCGAGCACACTCGGGAACTTCTGGCGAAATTTGAGTTGAACCCGGAAAGCGTCTACGCCGGCACTACGCTGCACGAAGCGCCAGCCGCCGAGAAGTCGAACCAGACCGTTCTGGAGTTGGCAGAGTTCCTCAAGCCCTTGGGAACTCGGGTGATTATTACCAACCCCAGCCCTAAGCCGAACCAGGAGCGCAAATCCGACGATGAGCTCAAAACCCAGGCGCACTACGTAAACCAATTGGGCGCAGCGTTGCAGCGCCAAGGAATAAAGCTGTTGCTCCACCACCACACCCCCGAACTCCGCGACAATGCGCGCGAATGGTGGTACCAATTGCAGCATACAAACCCCAAGTTGGCCGGTTGTTGCGTGGATGTTCATTGGGCTTATCGTGGCGGACAGCAAGTGATGCCTTTTTTGCGCAGGGTGGGCGCGCGGATCGAAAGTTTGCACCTGCGGAACTCCCAACAGGGCGTGTGGATGGAAGACTTCGGGCCGGGAGATGTTGATTACTCTCAGGTCGCCGAGTACTTGCACCAGATCAACTATAAGGGCTTCCTGGTTGTGGAATTGGCCTACGAAAAAGACACGGTCATTACCCGTTCCCTGGAAGATGACCTGCGCCGCAGCCGAATCTACACGGAAAAGGTCTTTGGTCTTAAATCTTCCTAGCCCCCGGGGATGCAGTTTGGAGGTCGGTATGAAACGAAACGTCATAATTGTACTTATGGTCTTGCTCAGCGCCGGCTCCGCTCGAGGCCAGAGTGACAGCGAGCAGGTGAAATCCATTCTGGCGAGGCAGCTCCAGCCGCCAGAAGTTGTGACCTATCAGCTCGAACACTTTCTCTTGGAGCAAGTTCCCGTGCTTCCAGCGCCGAGCAATGCCGCGCAATGGTCGGCGCAAGCGGAGCAGATCCGCCAGCGCCTGATCGAAAACACTGTCCTTTATGGCTGGCCGCAAGCGTGGCGAACCTCTCCGCCCAAGTTTGAGGATTTGGGAATGGTCCCCTCCGGCCCGGGGTACCGGCTGCGGAAACTGCGCTACGAAATCGTTCCCGGCTTTTACACGACGGCCCTTCTCTACGAGCCCGCCCAACTGAACGGCAAGGCTCCCGGCGTGCTGGACGTCATGGGCCATTTCGGGCCGGGCAAAGCGTCGGATTTCGAGCAGAAGCTCTGCATCAATCAAGCCCTGCGAGGGATGATCGCTCTGAATCCCGAGTGGCTGGACATGGGCGAGATGCGGAACAAAGAGAATTCGCACGGGTTCTCCGCCCATCTGAACCTGGTGGGCGCGAGCGGGGTCGGTCTCTTTTACTTGGCGATGCGTAAAGCGCTGGATATCCTTTACGATAACCCGCAGGTTGACCGTGAGCGCATCGGGGTCACGGGCCTGTCGGGCGGAGGCTGGCAGACAATCTTGCTCAGCAGCCTCGACCCGCGCGTCAAGGTGGCGATTCCCGTGGCGGGTTACCAAACGCTCCTGACCCGCGTCACCGTCGGCGACAGCGGAGACATCGAAGAAAACGCCACGGATCTTGTGCTCGGCCAGGATTACTCGACGCTGACGGCCATGCGCGCTCCCCGCCCCACCCTGTTGATCTACAACGCCGAAGACAATTGTTGCTATCGCGCCCCTCTGGTCAAACCCGGTGTTTATGATGCCGTTGTCCCCTTTTTCAAGCTGTTCGGGAAGGAAAGGGATTTTCAATTTCATCAGAACACTGACATCTCCGGACACAATCTGGGGCGCGACAATCGCCAGCAGGTCTATCGATTCTTCAGCGAATATTTCGGCCTCCCCGTTAATGAAAAGGAGATCGGGGTTGGAGACGATATTAAGAGCTATGATGAACTCGCCGGGGGTCTGCCGAGCAATAATCTGACGATTCTGGGGCTGGCGAGAAAGTTGGCGGCGGAAGTCACGCGCGCGCCCATCCCTTCGGAACCCGCCCAACGCCGGGAGTGGTCCGCTGCCGGGCGAAGCCGGCTGCGAAGCGTGGTTCGCTACCGCCCCGTCACCGTAAAGCGGCCCTGGCCGGAATTCGACACTTTTGACAATCAGGTGGAATCTCTTTCCTCCCGGTTTGAGATGAGCAATGAACTGAGCGCCACGGGCGTTTGGTTGAAAGAAATCCCCACACCCGCTCAGGCCCCCTTGACCCTTGTGCTGAATGATAAAGGGGTGCATGCGGCCGGCGAAGAAGCGTGGGACCGCATGCCGGAAGTGGCTGACCGCATCGAGCGCGGAGAACAAGTGCTGGTGCTGGACCTCGTATTCACGGGTGACGCA
>JBEKAD010000392.1:0-5494 GCA_050018435.1 Terriglobia bacterium | reverse complement strand
CACCAAGTGTCCACTGGAAGCCGGCAACCTTCAGACCCTTGGTGCCTGCCTCGAAAACGTGTCGAAGCAGGCCGAAATGTGCTCGGACATGAGCGCCTGCCAGAAAACCGCTACTTACCTGAATGGCCAATTGGATGCATTGTTGTGTGCGGTAAGGGAGTCCTTGAACAGTGCAACAAAGAACCCAATGGCGTATGCCGGCCCTGCAAAGTTGCTATTCTGCTGCCACCAGATTGACGGTGAACTGGCGTTGGAGATCGCTGAGCAGACGATTGGAACGGTCGTGCAATCCTTTTCCATCTTCCCGCCTACCTACCGTTATTTGGGCCAACTGATTAACGCTTTTCATGAGGTAGATCCTAACCTGGCGAAGGAGTTACTGCAAAACAAGAAAGTTCGCGGCAGAATCACCAACTCTCTGAACACGCAGGATTGGGCCGGTGAACACCTGGGCGCGAGGCATCTGATTAAGGCTATTTATCGTGCCTCCCCGAGTACCTGGCTCAAAATGCTGAGTTGGGTTGCTGTCGATCTGGAGGGGCTAGACCTTGAGTCTCTTTATGCGCAGGTTAAGGAGGAGGCGGTTGGGAGCCAACACGTAGACCCTGGGTAGGAGCCTCGGAAGTGTGAATACTTGTGCCCCTTCTCCGCCCACTGCGACTTCCCCTTTTTGAGCCCTTTGTTCTCAAGTGCGTCAGATGCCATCGGTTCCTAACAATTAATGCCGAGTCCTCGTCACGTTGGGACCGGGGATCGTTGCATTCGCTCAGATGAGTAGCGATTCTTTACGCGATTCCGTTCCGTCTAAATTTAGCTGGCGGGCGAGGTGCCGCCAAAGGCGGAACATGGTCCGCCCGTCTATGTCGCGATTGTCCCTGAGTCACGGCGGACTCGTAAGGAACCTTGCTACTTTCTGGGCGGCGGCGTTCCAGGGGGCTGGATAAGACGTACTTGTAGAAGTGCAACCCCTGACTCCCCCGAAGTCTTAGTGCTGTATCGGAAGCGCGCCGGCTCGAGCAGGCTCCGAAGTAGCAGACACGCCGCCCGGCGCGCTTTCGATACAGCGACTTGAAGGAAGCCTTTTTTGGCAGGGCAATTGCTTATTGGGTATTGAATCGGAATCGTGTTACGTATTGGGGCAATGTTGTTACGCAACTGTAGATCGGCGACATCGCAGTTGCCCTGCCAAATAGTATCACGCGAAGCGTCCGCCGCGGTAGCGGCTTCGTTCAAGTCCCCTTCGAGGAAGTTTGTGCTGCCATAGCACTCGCCGGACTGATCGCGAGTAACGCCGTGGTATTTACTGACCGCCGGAGCAATCATCCAACGTAGGGCTCAAACTGACCCCCTACCATGGGAAGAGCGAGGGGCCGCGGCAGCCTACTGTTTGGTGGTTTCACGTCGCAATGCGTCGCGCAAGAGCATCTTGATGTAGGTCTGGTAGCCGATCCCCTTTTCCGCAGCAATTCCGCGTGCCGTGTCGATATCCGCGGCTGCCAACCGAAGGGTGACCGGCCGTGTCTTCGCGCGGGCTGCGGCTTGCCGCAGGGTCAGCGTGGATGAACTCTGTCATGCTTGGCAAGCGGTTCCATGATCCACAAACTGCCTGAAACGGCGCCATCCTTCGAGCCCTGGAGCGTGACGCGCACCGTGTAACGCGCGCCCGCCTGGCGCTGACCGACCTGGAGCCAGCCGATATTCACGTCGTTGTACTTGTTCAGAGGCCCGGGGAAGGCGACCTGGCTGATCTCCTTGCCATCTTCGAGAAGCGCGACCGCCCGGACGTAAGTGCGCTTCTCGCCATCGTCGCGCCGCACTTGCACTTGAACTTGGCTGGAACTCGGAAGGAAAGCCGTGGCCTCCCACGTAAACTGACGCAGCGTCTCGCCCGTCAGGTCAGAGGCCTGCCACGCGCCCAGCTTCTCGCCCGGGGCCGCGACATCGCAGTATTTGACGTTGAGTGACTCAAGGCGCGAGTAGTGCGTGTCGGCCCGGGAGCTGAAATTGCTCCAATCACGCAGGGGCTGCGGCGTCCACGCCACCTCGGCCAGCGCCAGCAGCCGGGGGTAGAGTTGGTAGTCAATGGCCTCTTCCGTGACCGCGATATGCGTCCACATGCTCGCCTGCACCCCCAGAATGTGCTGGGCCAAGGCGGGGGTGAATTCCGTCGCCGCCGGGTCGTAAGAGTAAACCTTTTCCAGCGGCGTGGTGTGATAGGTGTAATCAAAGTAGGTATAGGGATTGGGCGTCATCACCACGTCGTGGCCCATCTGGGCCGCCGCCACACCGCCCGTGGTGCCTCGCCAGGACATGACAAGAGCGCCGGGCGCAAGGCCACCTTCCAGGATCTCATCCCACCCGATCAGCCGCCGCCCTTTCGCTTCAATGATCTTCTCCATGCGCCGCATGAAGTAACTTTGTAGTTCCTCTTCGTCTTTCAATCCCTCCGCCTTGATGCGGGCCTGGCAGCGCGAGCACCTCTTCCAAGCGTCTTTGGGAACCTCGTCACCGCCCACGTGAATGAAGGGCGACGGAAAGAGGTCCATGACCTCCCCGAGGATGTCCTGGTACATCGCGTAGAGTTTGTCGTTACCCGCACACAGCGGCTGCGTCAGCTCGACGATGTCTCCCCAGAAGGGATGCACCTCAAACTTTCTTGGCTCGGGCAGGTCGCAAGCGAGTTCCGGGTAGGTGGCCAGGACTTCTGTCGAGTGGCCGGGCATCTCGATCTCCGGGACGATCGTGATGTTGCGCTCGCTGGCGTAAGCGATGAGGTCACGCATTTCCTGTTGCGTATAGAAGCCTCCGTCTCCTCCGTAGCGCGCAGCGTAGTGAGCGCCCACCGTGGTGAGTTCCGGGTACTTCTTGATTTCCAGCCGCCAGCCCTGATCATCGGTCAGGTGCAGGTGAAGCATGTTCAGCTTGTAAAGCGCCATACGGTCAATCGTGCTGCGCAAATAAGAGATGGGAAGAAAGGTACGGCTGCAATCAAGCATCAGGCCTCGCCAGGAAAAGCGCGGCTGATCCTGAATTTGCAGGCAGGGAATTTCTATGCGCTTCTTCACGGCAGCGTGGGACTCGATTTCCGGCGGTAGCATCTGGCGCAGCGTCTGGACGCCGTAGAACAATCCCGTGGCTTTTTCCGCCTCGATGCGGACGTTGTACGGCGTTACGGTCAACTCATAGCCTTCGGGACCCAGCGTGTGCGGGGCTTGGAGTACTAGGAAGATGGCGCCGTGGTCCCTGACGGCGTTCGGGTTAATGTGCGCGGGGACGGGGCTTCCCAGTGCGCCGGAAACTAACTTTGCAAGGTACTCGCCTACCCAACGCGCACCGCTGTCGTCTGATAGCACGAAGATTTTCGTCCTCGGAGCCAGAGGGAAAGTGCCGCGCTCCACCTCCATATGCACGGGCCTGGGGATAATCGCTGGCGCCGTGTTGCCATCGGCGCCGACACCAGAAACGGTAATCAGGAGGCTTATGGCGAAGAGAAAAAATAGAGTCTTGTGCAGATTAGTTTGCATGGTGGGTGACCTCTGCTGCCCAGGACCCCTTGTTCCAGATCGACCGGGTAACCTCCCGGTAGTGGTCCATCAGGTCGGTAATTTCTCGCATCTAAGTTCCCTCGCGCTCGGCGAAATGCATAGAGGGGAATGGGCGGCCTTAGTTCAAGAAGTAGTTGCGGTAAAGCGTGTCGCGTTTGATGGGGCGGAAGCCGGCGTCTTCAATCATGCGGCGGAGTTGGTCTTCGCTGGAGGTGCGGGTGACGCCCGCGGCGCGCACCACGTTTTCCTCGATCAGGATCGAACCCACGTCGTTTCCCCCAAAACGCAGGGCGATCTGGCAGATCTTGTGGCCAGGCGTCAGCCACGACGCTTGCAGGTTCTCGATGTTATCCAGATAGATACGAGCGACGGCGAGCGTCTTGAGGTAATCCACCGCCGTCACTTCTTCCTTGATGAAGTTGCCGAGCGACGTGTAGGCGCGCTGGAAAAACCAGGGGATGAAAGCCGTGAACCCGCCGGTCTCTTCCTGCAACTGGCGGACGCGCTCGAAGTGGTTGATGCGGTGCTCAAGCGTCTCGCCGCAGCCAAACATCATGGTGGCGGTGGTGCGCATGCCGAGCGAGTGCGCGGTGCGGTGCATGACCAGCCATTCGTCGGTGGTACACTTCAGGCGCGCGATGCGGCGGCGAACCTCGTCGTCGAGAATTTCCGCGCCGCCGCCGGGAATGGAATCAAGTCCGGCGTCCATCAGGCGCACGATGGTGTCGCGCAGCGTGAGGCCGGAGACTTCCGCGATGTTCAGGACCTCCGGCGCGGAAAAGCAGTGCAGGTGAATCTGCGGAAAGCGCCGCTTGATGTTGCGGAGGAGATCTTCGTAATAATCAATCTTGAGGTCAGGGTGCAGTCCACCCTGCATCAGCACCCCCGTGCCGCCCAGGGCAATCGTCTCCTCGATTTTCTGAAACATCGATTCGAGCGGCTGGATATAACCTTCCGGCGAGCCCACGGGCCGATAGAAGGCGCAGAAGGAGCAGTATTCGGTGCAGATGTTGGTGTAGTTGACGTTGCGGTCAATCTGATAAGTGACCACGTTGCCGGGATGAAGGCGCTTGCGAACGGCGTCCGCCTCCATGCCGATGCCCAGAAGGTCATCGGAGCGCAACATGTCGAGAGCCTGATCTTTAGTCATTGACATAGTGCTGCAAATCTTACCTACATCGTCCGTTGTCCGTGGTCCGTAGTCCGTTGCCCGTAGCGAGGTCATGTAAGCGCGGACGCAATTATGTAGCTACGGACAACTGACTACGGACAACGGACATCTTTTTTCGGCCTCACGCAAACAACAACTCTTTTTCGGCGGGAATGATGCCCACCTCATGCGCGAGCTTGTAAAAGAGCTTCAGCCCCTGTTGATTCTCCTCATCCAAAGAATAATCGATATTCCGGGTCAAGTAAACCTTCACCGCGGAAGGCGTCATGCCAAGTTTGGGCGCATATTCAGCGGCGATGTCATCAATGTGGGCGAGCCCGAAATCGAGGGAAGCGGTGAACTCTGCAACGTGCCGCGAGAGACCGGCGCCGGAGTGGCCCATCCACAGCGCGAAGACGAAGGGCAGGCCGGTGAACTTTCTCCACTCGCCAGCGAGGTCATAGACCGCCGCCGGCCCGCGGTAGGTCAGCGCCGGGTCACCGATCAGCAGTGCGGCGTCCGCCCGCCTGAGCATCTCGCCGGGTTCAGGCGCTGCCGGCGAGAAACTGACGCGCCGCGAATAGAACTTGTGCATCAAAATTCGCACCAGCGCTGCCGATGTGCGCGAGGATTCGTCCAGCGCCACGGTTTGCACTTTGGCCAGCGGCATTTTGCTGAGCAACACCACGCTCTTCACTTCCCGCTTGGAAGCGATGGACATGCCGGGGAGAATCTCGACACCATCGAGCCGCTGATATTCGATGGAAGGGACAATGCCCACGTCCGCTTGGCGCTGGGC
>JBEKAD010000391.1:0-5532 GCA_050018435.1 Terriglobia bacterium | reverse complement strand
TGATGCCACCTGGGAGACGCTGTCGCCGGTGACCAGGCCGAGGGCATGCTCCGCACGCGCAATTTCCCGGGCGATGCGCGCCATCATGCGGCGGTACAGCAACACCCGGTAGCTTTCATGGACGCCCGCCACAATCTGCCGTTGGATGGCGTCGAAGGGAATCCGATACAGACGCGAGGTAAATTGATAGGGCGTGAGCGTGCGGACAAGGTCTTCCGCCACCGCCGAGGAGGAATTGCGCGAAGGCGAAGGATTTCCGAAGAAATGTACAAAGGTGATGTGGCAGCCGCGGCGCATCATTTTATAGGCCGCCACGGAGGAATCGAACCCCCCGGAAAGCAGCGCCACCAAACGCCCGCTCGTGACCGCGGGCAGGCCGCCGGGGCCTTCCACGCGCTGGGCGTAGATCAGCGCCTTCCCTGGCACAATCTCCACCTGGCAGGTCACCTCGGGCTCATGGAGCTTGACGCGCACGCTCGCCTCGCGCGCGCGCAGGTGTTCCAGCACCCTGCGCCCCAGTTCGCGCTCCAGTTCCATGGAATTCATGCCATAGGCCGAGTCCGCAATTTTGGCGCGCACCGCGAAGTTGCGAGGATTTGCTTCGGCCATCATCTCGCACGCCGCCGGGCCCAGAGCGTCGAGCGGGCTCGGCACTTCGCGCGCCGGGGCAATGTAAGCGAGGCCGAAAACCCGGCGCAAGCGCTCAATGATGCGGGGAAGGGCCGCGTCATCAGCAGGGGTGAGGATCAGGCGCTCGGAAATGCTTTCCAGCGATGCCACCGGCAGATCCTCCACGCTTTGGCGGATGGCGGCGCGCAGGCGGCTGAGAAAGTAATTCTTGTTCCCGCCCTTCAGCCAGATTTCATGATAGTGAAGAATCAGAACTCGCTTCATGCGACGGCTTCTCGATCCGAGGCGGCGACGACTGGCAAAGCCTGCGGGTAAATTCGGCGGAAATTAGAATATCGGTTTTCACGCCCGCCCGCAAGCAAGGGAGCGTTCGTGGTCGTAACTGAGTTTGGCCCTTGGTAGCGGGGCCTCTGACCGCCGTCTTTGATTCCTCCCTATTCGCGCTGCTTCCCGCCGAGGCGGGGCAGGCGCTGGGCGCCGCTTCCGCAAACTGAGTCACCTCCACAGTCCTCATGCTGCTTGACACCGCCTCCGCCCGCCGGTACGATGCCGGGTAACTAAGGTCTCTCTCCGGGACAGACCTATTGAGAGGAGGCTCTCCTATGGTTGCAATCGGCTTACGTCGTGTCGCTCTGGGTACCCTGGCAGGCGGCGTCGTTTGGGGAATTTGGAGCACGGTCGTCAACATGGTGATCCTAAAGTCGAAATACCAGTTCGCGCATGTGCATGAATTGTTGTTACCCCAATCGCGCTACTTGTATTTCCCTGTCTACTGGTACGTGACGTTGTTCCTCCTGACCTATATTCTGACCTGGGTGTATGTGTCCGTGCGTGGCACGCTCGGGCCGGGGCCCATCACCGCCCTGCGCGTGGGATTGCTGATCGGCTTCGTGATGGGTTTCCCCCTCAGCCTCTTGCTGGCGGCCTGGGCGCCCTTCAGCCGCGCCCTCACGCTTTGGTGGATGCTCGACCTCTGGGTGGGCTCGGTGTTGGCGACGCTGGTTTCCGCCTGGCTGTATAAAGAGGGATAGAGGCAAGTGCCGCGTGTTACCACAATGCTGCGACTGCCGGGTGTGGCGACTTAGCGCACCCCGCGCACAAGCGCGAAGTGCGACCGCGGGAAGAAACCTTCGAGCCCAAGGTGGTGATTCTGCGACGGAACGTCCTCCGCCACAAAAACGTAGCGCAACATCGCATCATCGGTGGAATCCCCGCACGTTCAGGTTTGGGGAAGGATCAACTGGCAGCCCAGCGGGCTCGGCGAGGATAGGCCAGTGAGCACTCAATTGGTTTAATCGTGTCTGCCCGACGGGGCTCTTTGGGTGGCAAGGCGGAAGTATAGATAGTGCAGCCGATTGTCGAACCGATATGCTCCCGGCCCTCTTTCGGTGTCGGGACGAACAACCCCCAGAGTGCGCATTCGCCGGAGGAAATTATCCACAACTTTGGCTTCCTCATTCGAAAGGTCCTTGCGAAGGTCACCTCGTTTGAACGTGACGTCGAATTGCTTGGCCACCATCTTCCTTAAAATCGCGCGGTATCGTTCGCTTCGAATGGCTTCGAAAACTCGAGGCTCAAGATATTTGCGCCCGACAATGTCCGCGGCATTAAAGACGCCGGCAATCGCCTCATCGAAATCGATCTTCCCGTCCTCGTCCAGACGAAACGCTGCATCACCAATTTCCTGTGCCAGGACGGGGAGGCCGCCCGCGTACCGGGCAAGGACGATTAATGCGTCCTCCTCTACCTTAATGTTGACCTTCGTGAATGCGTTAACAAAGAAACTGCGTGCCTCTTCTTCGCTCCAGGGGCGGATTTCTACAACATCAAACACACGTGCTAACGAATGCTGCTTATCTATCAAAGCCTGCCGTCGCTCTTCCAGCCCAACGAGAACCAAGCACAAGGGAAGGCGAGTGTCGGATGTTGCGATCTCGTCCACGAGACTCTTCAGAAAGTTGGCGAACGGCTCGGACGAGGCAAGACCGTTGATATCGTCGAGAGTGAGAAGGATTCCCCTTCTCTCGCCTCCCACCCTGTCGACCAGATTGCGTAACGCTGGGGCAAAGTCGTGGACCATCCGACTGAGGTCTCTCTCAGAACCACCGAACTCCAGGTCAACCCCAAAGAGTCCAACCTTCCTCACGTGATTGCCAAAGAATTCCTCGACCTTCCCTTGCCATGCTTTCCCTACGCTTTCCTTGATGAGGCGATCAAGAACGCGACGAACCATTTCTTCAAGTGAAGTGACACCCCCAAGGAAAACATGCAGGCCCAAAGCCTGATGATCGCGCTCGGCAACAAACCTCACGAACCGGGCAAGGGAACTCTTCCCTATGCCACGCTCCCCAGTGAGAAAGACTACTCGCAAGCGGCCACTGGTCGCTTCACCCACTGCGGAATTCAATCTATTAACCTCATTAACGCGGCCCGTAAAAAACTCAATGGGTACGGGCTGGCCAGGGGTGAAGGGGCTATATTCTTTGGTGGGCATGACGGCCTCATTGTATCACTTTGCTTGTGAAATCGGACGTCAAAGCTCACACTTACAATGCCGCGGTAAGTGTGCTCTGGTCGTACCCTATTCCGCCAAAGAGAATTCCAGCTTGTTGCCCGATGGATCGATGCGGTCCAGCCGTACGCGTACCCGTTCGCCCAGGTGAAATGCACGGTGAGAGTGCTGGCCAATGATGGCGCGCTGGCGTTCGTGGTAGACGTAATAGTCATCGCCCAGAGTGGCGAGCGCCACGAAGCCTTCCACAAACAGGTCCGTGAGCTCCACGAAGAATCCATACTTGATCATGCTGATGATGAGGGCGTCGAACTCGTCGCCGACGTGCTGCGCCATGAAGGAGACTTTCTTCCATTCGATGAGCTCGCGTTCGGCGTCGGCGGCCCGACGCTCGGCCTCCGAGGTTGACAATCCGAGGGCGTGGAGTTCCTGGGGGAGCACGAATGCGCCGCCGGGGAGGGTTTGAGTGGCGGCGGCCGCTCCAGGGCTGACGGATGCCAGCTCGTGGCGCCTTTCCGTCGCCGCCCCGCGACGCTTCCGGGGCGCTTCCTGCTTTGCCACCCCGGAAGCCAGATGATCCCCAGCATCTTCGACAACCCGCGCGCTGCCGCCCTCCCGTGCGAGCGCGGCCTTGAGAATCCGATGCACGATAAGATCGGGATAACGGCGGATGGGCGAAGTGAAATGGGTATAGGTCTCGGTCGCGAGCGCGAAGTGGCCGACGTTCTCTTCCGAATAGCGCGCCTGTTTAAGCGAGCGCAGCATCAGGTAGGAAAGGATGCGCTCCTCCGGCTTACCCTCCAGGCGCTGGGTCAGCCGCTGGTAATGCCGCGAGCTGATCTCCAGGTCTTTCGCCTCCACTCGCTCCAGAAAGCGCGTGTGGCGGTCGCGCTCGTCCCTTTTGCTCACGCGCAGGCGTTGGGCAGCAGGCAGTTCCACTCCCAGCGAGTAGCCGAACGTCGCAGCGATCTCTTCAAACTCTAGAACCTTCTTAGCCTCAGGCTTCTCGTGGATGCGATAGAGCGAGGGAATGCCGTGACCTTCCAGATACCCGGCCACCGCTTCGTTAGCGGCAAGCATGAATTCTTCAATGAGGCGGTGCGCGACGTTCCGTTCCGAGCGCGTAATGCCCACCATGCGGCCAAACGGGTCGAACTCAATCAGCGGCTCCGGCAGATCGAAATCGATGGAGCCGCGCTGCTCGCGCCGCCGATTGAGAATGAACGCGAGTTCCTCCATCAGTTTGAAATTCGGAACGAGCGCCGCATAGCGCTGGCAGGCCGCGGGTTCCCCCGCCAGGATGTCGCGCACCGCCGTGTAGGTCATGCGTTCGGCACTGCGGATGATCCCCGGCACGAGCTCGTACTCGACGATGCGTCCCTGAGGATCAATCTCCATCAGCGCCGACATCACCAGGCGATCGACGTGCGGATTGAGGCTGCAAATGCCGTTCGAGAGCTCCAGCGGCAGCATGGGCACGGCCCGGTCGGGGAAATAGACCGAAGTGCCGCGCAGCCGCGCCTCGCGGTCGAGCCCTGTGCCGGGACGCACGTAGTGGGCCACGTCGGCAATGTGTACGTGCAGCAGATAATTCCCCCCCGCCCGGCGCTCCACCAGCACGGCATCGTCAAAATCCTTGGCAGTCTCGCCGTCAATGGTCACGATCGGCAGTCCGCGGAAATCACGCCGGCCTTCGCGGTCACGCTCCGGGATGTATTGCGGTGCAGCGCCGGCCTCCGCGAGCACCTCCGGGGGAAAGCGGTGCGGCAGGTGAAATTTGCGGATGACGATTTCCACGTCCACACCGAAATCCTCGCGCCGGCCGAGAATTTCCACCACGCGGCCGCGCGGCAACGCCGCCGGGCGTGGAAAGCTCGTGAGCTCGACGTCCACGACGAGGCCTTCCAGGTCCCGAGTCGTCCGCCGGGAAATCATTTCCGCTTCCGCAGTTTTGCCTTCCGACTCGCCCCCGAACTGGCGATCGCGGCGGCGCGCGGGCGCGGGGCCCTCGCCGCCCGGCCACTCCTCCCCGTGTGGAATGACGATTTCGAACGGGATGCGATGATCAAAGGGCATCACGTAGTTGTAACGCTGGCCGCAATGAAACTGGCCCACCACGGTCTTCTGGGCGCGGTCGATGACACGCAGGATGCGGCCTTCCGCGCGCCCGTCGGGCTTGGCGCGAAGCACCTGCACTTCCACGCGGTCGCCGTTCATGGCGGAGCCCATACCGTCGGCGGAGATGTAGATGTCCTGATCCGTGCCCGCCAGCGGCGCGTCGGGCACCACAAAACCGTAGCCATCGCGAGGGCCAATCAGGCGGCCGCTGACCACGTTTGCGCCGCGTGTACGCGCCGTCACGCCGCCATTGACGATTTTCGATTGACGAT
>JBEKAD010000390.1:0-5554 GCA_050018435.1 Terriglobia bacterium | reverse complement strand
ACAGGATTCTGGAATCCTTCCACGAAGACTTGATTCCCAGGTCGGCGCGGCGCACGGCGCGCATGGCCTGCAACATTTCCTCGCGAGGATAATTCTTCTGCGTGAGCGGGGCAATCTCCGAGGTCGCATAAGGGTTCGCGCCCCGCGACCAACCGCCGCGGTTTCCGTAGCTTGACACACCCCGCAGGGCTTGGCGGAACAGGTCGCCAATGCACCAGAGGATGAGCGTCTCCGCCACCTTGCTCGCCAGCAACTCCCGCAGTGTGGCCAGCGCTGCGGCGCACTTGCGCTCGCCGATGGCGCGCAGCAGCTTTCCGATCTCGCGCTCTTCGCGAAAAGCGACCATCACCTCTAAATCCGCAGGTTCCACGCGCTTCATGCCGGGGCGCGCCGTCAGCAGTTTTTCCAGCTCCGTCCGCATCCAGAGCAGGTTGACAGCCGAGGGCCCGGCCGCCGCGCGCGAATCCTGGCTGATTTCAAACTTCCCGGCGATTTCTTCCGCCAGGCCGCCGGCGATTTCCACGCCCGCGTGTTGGAGGAATTGCTTCGCCCAATCCGCGGCCTCCCGGCGGTCAGGCGAGCGCAACTCCACGAGCTGGGCCTTTTTTTCGAGCAACTGGATGAAGCGCCGGCGCCGGTCCGGCTCCGTGGCCAGAAAAACCACTGTGGAGAAGGGAGAGGGGCGCTCCAGGTACGCGCGGAGCGCTTCCACATCCTCGTCACCAGCTTGCTTGAAATCTTCCGGGTCGGAAATGAGCAGAAAATTGTGGCCGCCCAGCATGGGCATCTGCTCGGCGCCTTCCAGCGCGTGCGGAAGTTGCCCCGCGGCAAATTCCAGTTCCGCCAGGCACCATGGCCGCGCATCCGCCGGAAGGGAATTCACCACCGCCTTGCGGCATTCCTCCTGGAGGAAGCGGTCGGGGCCGCGCAGGAAATACGCCGCCCCCGCCAGACCTTTTCGCAACGCGGTGATGAATTCGGTGGGCCGCATCGGGAAGAGTTTACCGGCTCAGAACAAAATGCGGAAGCCAAAAATGAGCCGCCTCCATGGTTGCGCTCGTGGGCGCAGGTGAGAACCTAAATCCTAAATCCTGAATCCTTGGTTATTCCAAGCGAATTACAGCAATTTCGGGATGATTCCCGGTGCGCATCGTGGGCCCCCAGACGCCGGCGCCGCTCGAGGTGTAGAGCGTGTAATCCCCTTCCCTATGCAAGCCGTGGTAATACCTTCCAAACATCAGCCGGGTAATGAACTGGAGCGGGAAGATTTGGCCTTGATGAACGTGTCCGGAAAGTTGCAGGTTGATGCCCGCCGCCTTCGCCTCCGCGACTTGCGTGGGGCTATGGTAGAGCAGAATCGAGGGCAGGGCCGGATCGTAACCGGACAGCTTGTTCATCTTCTCCGCAAAACCCAATGCGTGGCCGCGCTCCGGATAGCGGATGCCGATCACTTGCAGGCCGTCGATCACCACCCTTTCGTCGGCCAGAACCCTGACCGGAGTATTGCCCAGGGCCGCGCAGGAGCGCTGCACTCCCAAGTAGGTTTCGTGATTTCCCGTCACAAAATAGATCCCCTGCGGCGCAACCAGGTGGTTGAGCGGGGCGACCAATTCCTGGAGATTCCCGTGGGCCCCGTCGAACAGGTCGCCGGTGATCAACACCATCGCGGGGTTTTGCGCGTTGACCTTGGCCACGGCGCGCGAGAGGAAGCCCGCGCCCAGAATTCGCCCCAGATGCACGTCGGAAAGCTGCACCAACTTCTTGCCCTGCCAGCGGGGCGGGAGGTTCTTGATGCGGACGGTGAAACTCACAACGCGCGGGCGGTAGGCGTTCGCGACGCCATAGGCGGAGTACAGGAGCGTCAGTCCTACGGCGGCCAGCCCGAACCACACGGGGCTGGGGTTTCGGCCGAGGATCCTGGTGACACCCCAAGCCGTCCACGCGAGGCCGAACGCCGTGAGGAGCGTCAGTCCTACACCGAGCCAAAGGGAGGAGCAAAAATAGAGCACGCGGGTAAGGAGACCGTCACTCCAATGGGCCAGGAGGGACGAGGCGATGAAACTCAGCGGAAGCAGGAAAAGAACCAGCGCCAGCGCCGTCCTGTGCTCGAACGCAATGATGCCAAAGAAATGCAAGGCGGACGCGTAGACAAAGTAATGGCCGAGGAAAAGAATCGCAAGGGCGATGAGAAGGAAGAAGAGAATTAGAATATAACCTCTCGACGTAAGGGGTCACCGCGCGCGACACACCCTCTTTTCATTCAATTCACCCGCGCCGGGAATGCCAGGAAAGGGGGGAACCCGTCAGGCCGGCGAGCGCGGCCGGCGCCTGCACACACCGGAAGCTGACGAGGAGCGCGCCGCCGGTTCACGGGTGTTTCCGGGAATCCACCCCTTTGGGCGTTTGACTGGCAGGTTCAGGTGTAGGCATATGGCACTGGCCGTCGAAGAACCCTCCGGGGTCGACCAGCAGGCAGGGAGTGTAGATGTCGCCCAGCACGATGCCGTGTTCTTTGATTTCCAGGCGTTCCTTGGCGTGCACCGTTCCCTTCACTTTGCCGGTAATGCTCACCACTCGGGATTGGATATCCCCTTCCACTTCTCCCTGGTCGTGGACCACCAGCACGCCGTCGGAAACGATCTCGCCCTTGAAGTGGGCGTTCAGCCGGATGAGCCCGCTCGCGACCTTCATCTTTCCTTCCAGTTCCACACCGGGCTCCAGCCAGCCGACCCAATCGTCCGGCAAGTCGGAGAGTTCGCGACGACGTGCTGTGGGTTTGCTCATGCCGAATGCCATTTCGCCCTCCTAAAAGCAGTGGTTAGTGGTTAGTGGCGAGTGGTTAGTTGCTAGCCACTAGAAACTAGCCACTAACCACTAGCCCCTAGTCACTGCCTTTTAACAATCCACTCGTATATGCGATTCAGGTCTTCCGCTGAAAAATAGCTGATTTCGATTTTCCCGCGCTTTTCATCTCCCCGCACCTTGACGCGCGTGCCGAGGGTGCGTTCCATTTCCAGCACCGCCGCGCGCACGTTGGCGTCGAGCTTGGGAGCCTCGCTCGCGTCTTGCTTTTTCGCGGGCTTCGACCCGCGCATGGCGACGAGGTTTTCCACTTGCCGCACGGACAAGCCTTGCTTCACGATCGTCCGCGCCAGTCGCAGTTGCGCCGCGGCGGAATCGAGCCCCAGCAGCGCCCGCGCGTGGCCGGCGGAAATTGCCCCCTCCGCGATCATCTGCTGCACTTCCGGGGGCAGGCGCAACAAGCGCAAGGTATTGGTGACGGTGGAGCGGTCCAACCCCAGGTGCTCGGCGATCTCCTCGTGGCTCAATCCGTGTTTCTGTTGCAGCGCCGCATATCCCTGCGCCGCCTCCAGGGGATTGAGGTCCTCGCGCAGCAGGTTTTCGGTCAGCGCCAGTTCCAGCGCGTCGCGGTCGCCGATGTCGCGCACCACGGCGGGAATCGCCGTGAGCCCCGCCTGCCGCGCCGCCCGCCAACGCCGCTCGCCCGCGATCAGTTGGTAGCGCCCGTCCGCGTGCCGCAGCAGCACCGGCTGCACCAGGCCGCTGGCGCGAATGGAATCCGCCAACTCTTTCAGCTTGTCCGCCGAAAAGGTGCGACGAACCTGGAAGGGGTTGGCGTCAATCTGGTCAACGGCAACTTCCACCAGTCCCGCCGTGGTGGTCTCGACGGTGCGCAGCAGCGCGTTAAGCCCTCGCCCCAACGCCTTTCTGGTCATGATTGATGACCTCCTTCGCTAACTCCAGGTAGCTGGTAGCGCCCTTGCAGTCCGGGTCGTAGAGAAAAATCGGTTTGCCGAAACTCGGCGCCTCCGCCAGCCGCACGTTGCGCGGGATGACGGTGGAAAAAACCTGGTCGCCGAAGAAATCGCGCAAGTCGTCGCGCACCTGGTGCGAAAGATTGGTGCGCTCGTCGTACATGGTCAGCAGGATTCCTTCCACGGCCAGCCGCGGGTTGTGCGAGCGGCGAATGCGAATCAGCGTGTCGATGAGTTCGGAGACGCCTTCCAGAGCGAAGTATTCGCACTGCACCGGGACAATCACCGTGTCCGCCGCCACCAGCGCGTTGAGCGTCAGCAAATCGAGCGCCGGTGGGCAGTCGAGCAAAATGAAATTGAACTGGTTGCGAAAGCCCTCCATCTTCTTGCGCAGCACCCGTTCGCGTTCCGGTTGGTCCACCAGTTCCACGGGTGCGCCCACCAGGTTCTTCTCCGCGGGGATCAGGTGCAACCCTTCCATCTCGCAGGTTACGATCAGGTCCTTGAGCGGCACATCGTGCATCAAGGCGTGGTAAATCGAGCGCCGTGCGGGGTCGCGGGGGAATCCCAGGCCGCCCGTCGTGTTGGCCTGGGGATCGCAGTCGATGACCAGCGTCCACATATCTTCCTTCGCCAGCGCTGCCCCTAAATTGATGGCCGTGGTGGTCTTGCCGACTCCGCCTTTCTGATTGGCTATCGCGATGACTTTTCCCAACGCTTTCCCCGGCCTTCTGGATTTGCGGTGAATCTAACAGAGCCAGGCATTTTGCGCAAGTTGAGGGAGCATCGGGCCATCGGCTCATCGGGCCATCGAGCCATTGAACACCTTCAGACACAGCAAATTGAACCATTGTGCCGCCTAACCGGGGATTCACCCAAGGAATGCTCCACGCAATTCGTCAGCGTCCAAGCCAATCGCGCATATGCCGCCAGACACTTCGCCTCGATTTATCGCGTAATGTGTACATTTTCAGGCACAAAGTCTACTCGATTGTTGTCGATTATGGTGCAATTGATGCATTTTCCTGTAAAAAGTCGTGTTTTTCGCTAGACATTTTGTCATCGTCGCCTTTGTTTTCATACACATAGCCGGGTCGATCTTCATTTTTAACATCTCTAAGGGTCAGTGCCCCGTTTCGGACCCTGAAAAGCATATTGGTGAGCCGCCACAATTGCCGCAGGCTGGAATCTTCCATCCTTTGCACGAGCAGCGATTTTTCGTCCTGGGGAGCCGTCAGCGCCGCGAGGTCCTCAGGTGATTGCATTTCGTCGAGTTGCTCTGCGAACTTTACGCAGATCCTTCGGTACCTTTCCTCGAGCTCACGCAGTTGCGCCCGGGCCTTGCGGCGCGCGGCCTTCCGTTCCGGGCCTTCTTCCAGCTTATTCAGGGACTTGAGGAGAAGGAAGAATTCCTGCATCTCCTCCGAAGGGTCATCGTCAAAGTGTCTCACAAAGGCCTGGATTTCGGCGGGAGTGGGACCGTTACCGCGGCGCCTCAGCGCGGTGGCCATCTCCTCGTAGCTCTCCAGGTTTTCATGGGCTCGAAGGAGCTGGGGCTGAGTAGCAGTTTTATGAATTTCCCGCGCGGTTTTGATGCGCTTCAGGGCCAGGCCGTCCTGCACGCGTTCGGCGCGCCTCATCCGCCAGAAGGCGTGCCCGATGCGCTGCTTCAACTCGTCTTCCAAGCCTTCCACCAAATTGTTCTCCAGGGAATTCATGAGCCCGGCGTACTCCTCCGGGTCTTCCCCCAAGGCCGTCAGCGCCCGGTTCGGCGCTTG
>JBEKAD010000389.1:0-5559 GCA_050018435.1 Terriglobia bacterium | reverse complement strand
TAAGCGAGAGCTCGGCTCGCCAGACGGCTTGCTGAAGACCCTGGTGGCGTTTGCCAACACGGCCGGGGGCATCCTCGCAATAGGTATCGAGGATGGGACCAGAAGGGTAACCGGCGTCCCCGATGTGCTGGCCGCCGAGGAGCGGCTGGCCAGCATCATCGCGGATTCGATTCGGCCGCGCTTGGTTCCCGATATCGAGATCGTGCCTTGGCGAGAAACGCAGGTGTTGGTGGTGCAAGTTTACCCAAGCGCGGCGCGCCCCCACTACCTCGAGCGTCTTGGCCCGGAAGCAGGCATCTTTGTTCGGTTGGGGTCCACAAATCGGCGTGCTGACACGGCGCAAATCGAGGAAATGCGCCGGTTTGGCCAATTCGAATCGTTTGACGAGCAACCCATCCCGGAATTGAACTCGTAAGCACTCGACTTCCGAGCTGCTTCCGAGCTGTTTGCACCCGTCCGCAAACTGGCGCCCTCGGCCTTTCGCAACCTTCGAGTCACCACCAAACATCAGGGGCGCATAGAAGTCAATGTATGCGCCACCCGCGATACCAGAGACGCGGCCTGAAAAGTCGCCTTCCTGGAAAGTCACCTACTATCAAGAACAAATTCGGACTGTACCACTACCAAGCTGTGCGTCGTGGTGTCATTTGCGAGACACGGGCGCTCCCAGGTGCAGTCATTCCCGCGAAGGCGGGAATCCAGTCCTTATTGCTGAAAAAGAAGTTCACACAGAGGGCACAGAGATTGGTTCACAGAGAGCACGGAGAAAACCCGAGATCTTCTCCGTGTTCTCTGTGATCAGTTGATTTACCCTCTGAGAACTCTGTGTGAAACGCTCTTAAGCCTTCCTTTCGTATTGCAGGTCGTGCCGATTTCGTGACGGATTCGAGTAAAGGAAGGCGTCAGCCGAGTAGATTCGCGGGAATGACCAGTGTTTCGAAGGGGATCCCATTCCAAATGAGACCACCACCAAACTGTGGATTCTGGGCTCCCCTGGGGCAAAGAGTAAGGTTCAGGCTTCTTGGCAAGGTTTAGAAAATCGGTGGCGCCCGGCAGACTGCCCGGGCAGGGAAAGGGCAGCCGCCAAGCGCCACACTTCTTTTGCAGTTAGGCCGAAGTTCTTATTGCCTCCGTAAGACCAGTACCAAGTTGCATTAATAAGCTAGATTATTCATGGCCCTGGGAAGGGCGGGGCTTTAGTCCCGCCGCCTCAGGGCGGAGGGTTGAATGGGCCTTTAGGCCCTGAAGCCGCGTCGCTTCAGGGGCTAAAGCCCCTAAATCCCTCCCGCGTTCTGCGGCGGGGCTAAAGCCCCGCCCTTCCATCCGCCGACAAATAAGGTCGCTAACCTCTGCAACCAAGCACTAGCCGTCGGTCAAATCCCATCCATTACCAGTTCCTCAGAAAATCACGCGAGCATCCAACTGGATCGTGCGGGCGCCAAGGTCGCTGGTAGCCGCTCCGAACGCGCCGCCACATGCGCCGCTTACGATGGTTGTACAAGAGGTGTTGAGATTTGAAAACTGTACATGGTTGAACGCGTTACTAAAGTCCCCGCGGACCTGCAACGTGATTTTCTCTTTAATCGGGAAGTTCCGCGAGAGCGAAATATCCCAGTTGTTTTGGCCGGGGCCGAAGAGCGCGGCGCGCGGCGTCGTACCAAATAGATCCACGCCCGTCGGGGTGAAGGCGGCAGGGTTGAACCATTCCGCCACCGTGGGGTTCTTATTATAGGGGGAGATACCCGTTGTGCTGGTATATTGGGCCCCATTGAATAGCCCCATGGTATTGGTCTGACTGACGGCGTAGGGATAGCCGGGCTGAAACTGGGTGACGCCGCCAAACTCCCAGTGGCCAAGAAGCTGGTTAAGGCCCTTAACATTCTCCGCAAATTTTCCGCCCGCCCCAATCGGCACCAGCCAAACGTAAGACGCGGTGAACCGTTGCGGCATGTCGATCATCGCCACCCCGTACTGCGAGGCGAGATTGTAAGTATTCTGATTCGCCACACCATCGGACTTGTTGATGCCATCCACGTCATCCATGGTCTTGGCATAAGTGTAGGTGAACAGGGTGGAGAGGCCCTGCATCCAGTAGTGTTGCATCCTCAGGATCAGCCCGTTGTAATTCGAGTTCCCGCTGAGGGAGAAATAGGTCACTCCGTTCCATTGCGGATAGGGCCGCAGGGATTGGGGCGTGGGGGTTGTTTGCCCATAGCAGCACCCGGCGATCGGTACAATCTGATTCATCGCCAGACTGACCGGCTCGTGCGTACCCTTATTGCCGATATAATCGATTTCCCCCACCCAGCCATGGCCGAATTGATGCTGAACGCTCAATGACCATTCCTGCAGGACGGGGATCTTCGGTGTCAATTGAAATTCCGCGACCCCCTGTGTGGGACTGGTCAAGCTGGATACCAGGTTGGGCAAGCCAGCCGAGTTCTGGTTGTAAGCACAGGGGGTCAGGCCGTTCTGTAACTGGAAGGCGGGAGTGTAGGTGTTCACGCCTTTGTACGAGCAGGAGCGGGAGTAGTCGTTGGTTGAGCCCGTCGTCATGTAGCCGATGCTGGGGAGCTCGAACAACCCCGCGCCGCCGCGCACCACCGTGTTGTGGCCGAGGCTGTAAGCGAAGCCCGCGCGCGGCAGGAAGCCGTGATAATCGTTGGGCAGAAAATGTCGCGGCGCGCCGTTACGCCCGGCGAATTGAACCGCCCCCAGTTTGCCCGTGGTGGCATCCGTCAACGTTGGATTCATGCTGTAAAGCCAGTCGTTGACTTCCGTGGTGGGCCCATCAAGTTCCCAGCGCAACCCCAGATTGAGGGTCAGCTTGGAAGTTATCTTGTAGTCGTCCTGAAAATACAGGGAGGAGGTATTCAGCCGGTAGCGGAATTCGTAGTTGTTGGTGGTCAGGGACGCCGTATTGACTTGGCCCAGGTAAAGGTCCGCGGCCGCCATTCCCCCGCTCGCTTTTCCACTGATGGTGGTGGAAGTGTACGTGCCCGTGAAAGCATAGCCGCCGGTAAGGTTTCCGGGAGAGTACTGGTTGAACATGTAGCGGATAAACTCGCCCCCCACCTTCAGACTATGCTTCCCCTTTTGCATCTGGAGCGCGTCATTGATAATCTGGAAACGATCGAGGCTGTTGGAGGGACTGAGGCCTCCGATGGTATACAAGCCGGTGGCGGTAATGCCCGGGAATTGGGCCGGTGGAACGTTGGGCAATCCCAGCGAGGCCACGTCCTGGTTATTCGCCAGCGTGAAGTTATCTTCCTCCACCTGCCCCAGGCGGAATTCGTTGGTAATGCTGGGGGAGAAGATGTGCGTCCACGTTGCCTCTTCGTGATAGTCGCGCCAGCCATTGGTGGCGTTGGGGTTGGCGGGGCCGGGAATGTATTGCACTTGCTGCGTCCACGGACCATCACGGGAATACCTGAACCAGAGCCGGTCATAGTCTCCGATTTCCTGGTCCACCCGGGTGTTATTGTACAAGTAGGTGTGATAGCTCTTCGGTTGCACGCAGTAGTTAAACGTCTGGTTGGTGCAATTCGGGGTCGGGTAATAAGACAGAATCTTGGCCGCGATGGGATCCGGCACCGTGGTAATGATGTTTCCGGGGAAGGCGGTGCGCGTCACCGTGCTGCCCACTACCACCGTGGTGGCCGGATTGTAGATAGTCGGCGTGGCCGTATTCGTGGGGGAGAGGCCGGAAAAATCGCCCTGGCGCTCCGCCGCGGTCGGAACATTGGTGTTCAGGGACTTGGAACCCAGATTGATCGTTTCTTCCAAATCCGTAAAGAAGAAAGTGCGGCGGGTCCGGCCATTCCACAAGTGGGGGATATAAACCGGCCCTCCCGCTGATCCCCCGAAGTAATTAGTGATGCTCTCACCCCTCACGGGGCGGGCACCGGGGGAACTGTTGGTGAAAAAGTCCACGGCATTCAGCGCTTGGTCATTGTGGTACTCAAACAGCGCGCCGTGCAGATTGTTGGTGCCGGATTTGGTGGAGGTTAGGATCGCGCCGCCACCCGTCGCGCCGTACTGCGCCGAATACGGCGTGAGCAGCACCTGCAACTCACCCGTGGAGTCGGGAGTGGGAGTGAAGCCGTAAGTGTTATCAACGGCCATGTTGCTCGGCAGACCATCCTCAATAATGGGAGTGGAATCTGCGCGCCCCCCGGCGATGCTGATATTATTCGTATTGCTGTAACTCGGGCTTGACCCTGACATCCCCGGAAAAATCTTGACGTAGCTCAACTCGTTGGGGCCGTGCGACCCGATCCCTTCCGGAAACTTTAAGAGGTCCGCGTTCGATAACGAGGAACCAATCACGCCCGATTCACGATCGATTTGGGGTGCCGTCGCGGTGACGGTGACGGATTGTGTTGTGCTCCCGATCACCAGCACTACGTCCACGCGGGCTTGCTGGTTCAACACTAGTGGAACATTCTCTTCCACGTCAGACTTGAACCCCTCTTTGCTGAACGTGACCCGGTAGGTGCTGGAATTAAGAAATGGCACCGAGTAGACGCCCGCACCGTTCGTAACCGTGCTCACGTTCCCATTGGTGGCCTTGTCCATCACCACCACCTTCACGCCGGGCACTACCGCCCCCGAAGAATCTTTAACGATTCCGCCGATGGAGGCATTGAAGGTCTGTGCCGCCGCGATGCCCGCAAACAGCAGTCCCACCACCAAGCACTCCAGCGCAATCCGCAAACTCAACTTCTTTATTGTCGTCATACGGGTAAGCCTCCCTCACTCTTATAATTAGGTTGACCACTCATCAAGGAAGTTAGCGGTCTTGAAATGTTAATGGTTAACAGCCTCCGGTTACACGTTGGTGAATAATGAGGCGAAGTTTTCAATCACGCCTCTCTGGCTCCATGGGGAGCTGAAAGAAAATTTACAGGGGAATCGAACCTCGAATTTGAAGTTCGAAAAGGCGATCTCTCCACCTTCGCGCCAAGAAATGACAGCATGGCAATCCAACTTCTGCAGGATTAGATCAGCACCGTCCATCTCGTTCAAATTACAGGACAGGTCGCCGCCGCTTCTCCGCTCACGAAATCTCTTTGCGGGCCGACGCAAAATCCCTTTCGAGACAGCGCAAGCCCTCTAATGCCCAGCCAAGACCCGACGCAGAAATTGGAAAATCGACCGCAGCAGTGCTACTGAGTACATTTGTTGCGTACGTTTCCGTACGCGGCACTTCTACCTGATTCGGACCAAGTTGTCAAGAAAAAATTGTGAAAAATGCTCGGATTTTTCGCGCTCCGGAACTTTTCCCAAAGCCCGTCTCAGGCGAGCCCTGCCTGCGATTAGTTGAAAAAATCAACAAAGTGCGGCTTTTTCAAGACTTGACAATCTCTGCAAGCTGCTTAAGCCTGAGGGTTTTAGGAAGAAAGCCGAGAAATAGTTGTGATAAATACTCAATTTTTGATGAAGGATAACCCTTTGCCCCCTAATCGTTACGCGAGGTTCGCCCTCACAGAGAGCAAAATCTGTGAAAAAGGGGCTGTTTTTTTGAGCCGATTCCGCACATGCGGCACGGGCTGTGGG
>JBEKAD010000388.1:0-5580 GCA_050018435.1 Terriglobia bacterium | reverse complement strand
AACTCGACGCGCGCTCCGACATCTACTCGCTTGGCGTTGTGACCTACGAAATGCTCACCGGCCGGGCCTTTTTGCTTTGGTAGCGCGGAGTTGTTCTTGAACTCCGCGGCTTGTATACTCGGGAACCGGAGAAGAGCCGCAGAGTTACAAACCAACTCTGCGCTTATGGTTTTTGGCTCGTCACTCGTCACTCGTCACTGTTCCTAAGCCCCTTGCGCTACTCTCGCGCTAGATGTATACCGGAATGGTAAGGGGGGGGTAATAGGCCGGCGACAAATATTGCAAAGGGCGCAATGGATCCGCGACAACCGAGTCGGCTGCGACCGCAGGGTTGCGTCGAGGAACGCTCGGCGGAGAGCCATCCTTGAGGGAAGGAAATGCGACGACTGGACAATTTCGATCCGGTTCAGGCGAAACTGGACTCAATTGAAACCCTTGGAAGAGACGGTTTTCGTCTGAAGCTTACGGAATGGCTAAGATTTCGTCATGCAATCGCCGTAGGAAATGATGCGTCCGCACTCCTCCCACAGGGGGAAAAGCCAATTTCTGAAGAACTGAAAATCGAGTATCAGACTTTGGCCAAATCGCATCATCAAAGTGTTTCGCATCTGGTTTCAGCGTACCAGTGCCTGCAAATTGTCCGCAAAGGGGCACCCACCGAAGTGACCCAATGGGCCACTTATTTTCGCGCTCAGCCTGAGTTCTATTTCCACGTCGGCGCATGTCTTGATGGCATTTCGCGCGTCGCGTACATTCTCTTAACAAACGGCCAGAAAAACAGGTCAGACAAAATGAATCAATGGGGCTACGCCAGCATGAGAAAGTACGACAAAAGCATATCGCGCCGTGTTTTCCTGCCGGATTTCTCCGACATCGAACGACTAGCGAACCAATTCTCAATTGAGGGGATTTACTTAATCCGGAATGGCATCACCCACGGTTGGCAACTACCCGGAAAGGTCGAGGCAGACGGACGCACGTATTGGCCCGAAGAGATCAAGAGCGAACGCTTCCCTGCTTGGCCGTAAATCGAGTTTGAGAGGTTCAATCGGTACACGTGGAAGCGGACCATCGAAGAAATAATCGCTGACGATTACTCCGAGGTCGAGGGTTTTTTCAATTCCTCGTATTCGTACCTCATCACGGTGGTCGGGAATTGGGAAAGGAACAACTGTGTTGTAATCAGAGATTCATGATCTAACGAGTAGCGGGTAACCCAGACCTCGACTCGCAGGAGCAACCATGGCATTCTCAAAGTCTTTCGAACGTGAATTGAACAACCTGTTTCGTCAACGCACCGACTGGTTGCGGCGAAAGTTGGGTACTGGCAGAGCGGGTAAGCCTCCCGAGTTTAGTCGAAAGAAGGTCGATGCTGGGATTCTCAAGCTTCAGGCAATCGCGTCAGATGCATTCGCACACAAACTGGCCAAATCAGAATTCAACGAGCACGTTGCTTCCCGAAAGAACTACCATGTCAAGGGTTGAGGCCCTAATGACAAGAAAGTACATTTCGAGAATTGGTTCGACGCGCGTTTCGGCAAAACGAAAGGACTGATCTATGCATTTTGGGGTAACCATGGGAAGTGTATCTATGTTGGGCGCACCGGGTCACACGGTAGCCGACCGTCATCACATATGGAAAAGTATTGGTTCTCAGGTGTCAAACGAGTCACAATCTTTGCGGTAAGAGGGAAAAGTCACATTCCAAAATTAGAATGTCTAGCCATCCATTATTTTCAACCGACGCGCAATAAGAACAAGGCTGCAACAAGAAAGTGGACTAAGGCTTGCCCGCTTTGCACGACACATAAATACATCGAGAATGAACTACGCGATATTTTCCGATTCAGGTAAGCGGCGGGGGGTGATGCCTTCTGCGTTACACGGCAGTAGTAAGTAGCATGCAAGCGAAGCCCGGACCTGCATTGTAGGTCCACGCCCGCCCGCGCTAATAGGCTCGGTTCACTATTGCGTGCGCGCGGCGCCTATATGGATCGCCTGTCCAGGTTGCGGCATCCGTTCCTGCATAAGCGCTACTTCTTCGTGACCGTGGATTTGCTGACTGAGTACGCGGGGGTGGATGCCACCGAAGAGGAGAGCCGGCGCTGCTTGGCCATTTACCGCTTGCTTGGGCCAGCCGATGAGGAAGCGAGGGTTTGAAATTGAAAGCACCCCCATTCTCGACTGAGCTGAGACAACGACAAAAGCACGCTGCACAAAAAGCTGCAGGCGAGAAGGGAGGGTGAAGTATGCTTGCCGTTTGGCCGCTAGGCCAAAGTACAAAAACCAGCGCAAAGGGGGAAGTTATGAAATCCGTGTTGGGGACCTTGTTGATCGCTGCGACTCTTTCAGTTTTGCGCGCGCCGTCGGCACTTTGTCAGAATCCGGAACTTGCCAAAGACCTCGCGGAGGAAGGAGTTGACACCGAAGCGAAAATTGAATTCATTAAAGTGCTTCACGACCCTTCCAAGAAAGCCTCCTACGACGTGGCCGAATACTATTTAGGTTATCTGAGTTTCAAGGAGCAGAACTACCAACGCGCCTTAAGGCACTGGAACATTCTCCTGAAACAATACTCTGCTAGCCCTTACACCAAGAAGGCGAAGCAGCAAATCCAGGTGGCTTACCAGCTCCTCGCGAAGCAGCAAGCGGCTGCCAGCGAAAACCTTGAAATAAGTGCCCTCTTTGAAAACGCTGATTTTCTGATAGATCAACCCCTTAAGGTGTCTATTGACACGAGCTATCTTTCTCATGGTGACCTTGCGATCGAGTGGCTAGAGCAAGTGGTGACGAGATTCCCGCAGTCTCCGGATGCATCTCGCGCACTGTTTCGCGAAGCCCTGGTCTACTATGGGTGGGGGAAAGAGGGCATTGGAGAATACAGCACGCCGCAGGGGTACGGATTCCGGTTCGCTGAGTACTACGCTCGAGACAAGGGCGAAGCACAGGCTTATATCGAGAAGATGATTATTGTGCTGAGTCGCCTTCAGAAGGACTACCCTGATTCTCCATATGCCATTCCAGTCAGCTACTTGATTGGCCAAGCGTACTGGTCCGCTGCGGGCGGCAAGACGGCGGATGACAATGCAAGACTCTACTGGAATAAAGTTATCACCCTGGCCGGAGACGACAAAGCGAACGCGTATCGACAGTTCGCGGAATGGCGATTGAAATGATGTATGCCGGCCTCAAAGCACGGAGCGGATAAACACGCAGACTCGATTGGGCGGACCCGCTTGTTCAACAGCATCGGTATTCCAACTGTGCCGTTGCTCACTTTTTCTTGGTTGGTGGGATGTCCGCGCCGGAGGCGGCAAAGGGTACGGAAGTATATGCCGTGAGATCAGCGGGTATCTCGGGCACGTGTTTTGGCTTCACGTGCGCTTCTGGCCTGAGGCGAGTCCTGTCGAATGCCTTCCATGCTTTCTCGACGATCCGGTAAAACGGTAAGACGCGGGTGGCGCATACATTGCCCTGTATGTATGCGCCCCACGAACACGGGCAACATCTCTGTTGCCCCCGCCCTATCCGTGGCCTGTTCTGGCTTCAGTAGCACAGGCACTCCTGCCTGTGTGCTCTGCATGGGAGGCATCAGCCTTGGACACAGGCAAGAGTGCCTGTGCTACCATCTCATGGCTTGTTCGTGAGGGCTTTTTCCACCGCTTCCGGGTTTCTATCCATCACCGTCAAGTAGGCGCGCACCGCGCTTTCCGGACGCCTGCGCCCTTGCTCCCATTCCTGGAGCGAGCGCGGGCACTGCGTTACCCGCTGTTGAGCCCCAAAGGGGCGACCTATCACAGCCCAGGCCAACAGCCTGGGTTGAACGGCCCACCCATTTCAACTGAGCCCTGTAGGGGCGACCCACGATCTGGCTTCAATCCCACACATATCGTTCGTCGTACTCGACCCCGTACGTCTGCAAAAATCTCGATAGGGATTGTGGCATGGGTTTCAATTGGCGCGCCCCTTCAGGGCGCAGAGATTTTAATGATTCCGTGTTTACCCCAGGCCGTTGGCCTGGGCTGTGATAGGTCGCCCCTTTGGGGCTCAGGCTTAATCCGAATCGGCGAAGGGGCCGCGGGTGGCGCACACATTGCCTTTTATGTATGCGCCCCATGAACACGGGCAACATCTCTGTCACCGCGTCCTATCCGTGGCCTGTTCTGGCTTCTTAACGGTCGCCGACATAAAAGGCGGTGCCGGCGCCACCCCCCACAGGCGGATTGAGAACAGCTCAATTTCCCTTTGAGCCTAAGGTTTTGCCGCAACAGGGAAAGCCAAGCTTATTTCGCAGCTTTCATAACGGGACAAAGCCGATTTTGTCTCGCCACTCCTCAAGGGTCGACGCAGCCCAAATTAGCAACAGGTCTTCGATTGCTGTCCCAATGTCGATCTCCTGCGCAACGAGAATCAGTCCGGGGCTTGATTGTGTTGCAGTGAATCGGGTGAAGTGTGCTGGCATCGTTCCGCGGTCGTGTGATATCAGAATTCGATTTTCACGGGCAGCGATGGCGAGAACTTCCGGGTCGGGCCGGCCGATTACGTCACCTTGAGACGCGGTTTGAAAGTTGATCGTGGGTTCTCGCTGGAGAAGGCCGAGAATGATCTTTTGGTTGAAGTCAGCGTCGGCCAGGAAGCGCGGCTTCATGGGCGGGAACTCGGCATGGAACGGCGCGCCGCTTCCAGCTTTGCGTAGAGGGCCGGGTATTTGCGGCGAGACTCTTCGCGCATCCGCTCGAAGTCCGCCCGCCCCTTCTGAAGGAACGCATCAACCGTTTCCTGGTGTGCCAGGTAAAACGCGATGGCACCGTACGCTTGCTCCAAATTGAGCGCGGGAAATGATTCGACGATGCCCTCGGGCGACTCGCCGCGCAGAAAGGCATACACGACCGAATCGAGCGAAACTCGGGTCCCGGAAACGTAGTAGCCGCCGTCGCGCTGTTCAACGTACTGGTTTTCCATCCCCAACCTCTTGCCTCGATTATAACCCGCTTTGGGATTCGCCGCGAGACACGATTAAACTGGCAATAGGCTCACAAGAGCAGTGGTAAGTGACGAGTGACAAGCTGCCCGGCTGGCCTGTCCCGCTGTTCTGGATCGGGAAGCCGGCCGCTACGAAAAGCTTCGGGAGATCGCCCTGACTCGCCGGGTGGCGCATACATTGCCTTTTATGTATGCGCCCCAAGAACACGGGCAACATCACCGCGTCCTATCCGTGGCCTGGTCTGGCTTCTTAACGGTCGCCGACATAGAATGCGATGTCGGCGCCACCCGCGACCGCGAGACGGCGAGACATTCTAACTTGTAACTTCTAACTTCTAACTTCTCCCATCTAACTTCCAGCTTCTGTTCTATGGCTTCGGAGGCTGCTGGCCGGCGCTCGGTGGCGTTGCCGGGTTCACAGGATTGGCGGGCGGAGGCGCCGGCTCAGCTTTCTTCTCCGCTCCGCCTTCCGGTTGCGGCGGCTGGAATTCTTCGGGCCGAATCGGTTTTCGCGGCATCATCTCGTCGCGCATGGCGGCGTTGTAAACGAAGCAGGCCATAATCACCGCGGCCTGCTTCAGATCGTCGGCGCGGATG